>NZ_MJGC01000077.1 GCF_001746915.1 Desertifilum tharense IPPAS B-1220 | reverse complement strand
ACAAGACCACTGTTTGAGGTACTTATTCTTCAGCATCGTTGTTGTCTACCTCCACTGGTTCTACACTTAATTTTCTCCTGATTGTTGATGAGCACTCACATCTACGTTATAAACCTACACCTGTCAGATCTCCCCACCCCCCCATCCTCTTCTTCCCCAACCCCCAACTCCCAACTCCCAACTCCCAATTCCCTTCTTCCCCCTGTCTCAGTTGGTTTGTTTCCCATAAAAGCGGAGGCCGTGGATGATGCGATCGCCTAAAGCGTTAAAGTAATGTTCGGTGAGGGTGTCTTCTCCGCCCCAGATGGGAAGGCGATCGCCTAGACGAGTGAGGGTATCATAAACGATAAATTGGGCGACTTTCCCCCGTCTGCCAGTAGCTGAGTAAATCATTTGACAGGGGTAAGCAATATTCCCCACCACGGGTAATAAGCCGACAATTAGAGCAATCCAGGGGATTTCTTGTTGGTTTAAGGCGGCTTCTACCGAACGCATCCCGGTGTAGAGGGTGCGTGCCATATATCCTCCACTAATCATCAAAAATCCGGTGAGCAGTTCGTCAATATATCCCATCGCATACAGAATGGGGACGAGGATGTACTCTAAGACTTTGACTAAGATTTTTAAGGCAATATGCACGCCAAAGTCGTTTAAATAGTCGCTGGCGTGTTCCCGATGTAGCCTACCCAGAAGCGTTTCGGCATCTTCTTGACGTAGTTGATCTCGATCGACCCATTTTTGAATTCTGCGGGTAACGTAGTTTTTAGAAATATTGAGTCGGTAGCGGTTGGAGACTATATATTTAAAGACGGAACGTGCAAGGCGCTGATAATCCCAAGAGAGGACTTTTCGGGCTATTTTATGGGGAAGTTTGATGAAGAGTTTGACAAAAACTTTGGCGATGAATCTTTTCAGTTCTCTAGCGTACCAAGCCAAGCGATTGTCTAAGTAATATTCGGCTTCTTCAGGGGTAATTTTCTCTTTTTTGAGTTGATACTGAATGCTAGAGTCAAATCGTCCTAGGCTTTTCCATCTGGCTTGATGGATTCCTAGTTTTTCGACGTTTTCTAACAGTTCGATGTAGCGTTGTTTGCCAAGGGTTTCTGCAATAACGGTGCTGCGGGTTTGAATGTAATCTTTAAGTTTGGGGATATCAACGTCGTCAAATAAAGCCCGTTTGTAATAAAAACATTTGGGTAAATAATAACCCACTAAGCTGAGGCTATTGAGAGGAACGATCGCGGGAACGCCTGATTCTAGATCGATCCAAACAAACTGGCAGCCGTTGGCGGTAATATCGACGAGTAAAAAGTTATTAAAAGCAACGGGGTTGCCTTTTCCAGCTTGCCACACTAAGCCATCTAATCCTGATTGAATTAGGTGGCGTTGTAGGGGAAGCATGATTTGATTGACGAGGGAGAAATGCTCTAAGTCACGATCGCGATCGCGAGACTCCCGGCGGAAGGGTTGATACAGCGCAACGGCTCTCCCCGTCACGAATTCAGTATCGAGTAGGTAGGCTTTGGTGTCTTCATCCCACCCCGTTGCGATCGCATTCGCAACCTGGAGGCGATCGCCAAACCAAACTTGTACTAAATCATTGGCTATTTTACGCCGATAATAGGCACTTTGGATCGCATCTTCATTCCAAATATAGGGATTAGGCGCGCCAAAGAAGATGTAGTGAATAATATGGGTGAGGGTTTCCCCATAAAAGACTTTACGGGCGAGGGTTTGCGTGGGAGTTTGAATGCGGTAAACTTGTCCCGAACGCCCTGCACCAATCAGTTGGGGTGGCTCTTCCAGCTTGCGTGAATGGGTCATAAGATTGGGATAGGATAAAAAGCGCGATCGCTCTTAAACAACAAACCGATGAAGAGTGACCCCAAAATCAAATTTGGGGAGTATTCCGATAAAAGGACCGATGGTGAGGGTTTAACTCTCAATTTCAGAGAGAATTGCAGGGAGCGTCCTAGAGGATAGATTTTAGCAAGCAGCAAAACCAAGTTTGCAGCTCAAAATCTGGACGACCAAGAACCTTAAAGCTTCTGAACCCTTGAAGACTAAGCACCGCGTTAACCTAATCTTTAAGATAAGCAGTTTAAGGCGTCTTAACCTCTAGCCTGAGAAAGAGGAAAACACCCCACTTAGAGATATTTTTAAGCCAGATCGGCATCAAGGGGCAAGCGGATATAAAACGTTGTTCCGCCTAGAGTCTGCGATTGGAAGTAAATTTGCCCTTCGTGAGCGTCTACAATCGATTTAGCGATCGCGCTACCTAACCCAGTACCGCCGCGTTTTCCTTGGGTGACGAAGGCTTCAAAAAAGCGATCGCGAATTTCTTCAGGAATTCCAGGGCCATTATCGGCAATGCTGATTTCTAGCCATTTGTCAACCCTTTTCGCCCGCACCTTAATCCGTCCGCCTCGTCCTTCAAACGCTTCTACCGCATTGGTTACGAGGTTTTGCAAGACCCGAAAAATCTTGGTTTCATCAATATTAATCGCAATCGGCTCAATCTCGGCGAGATATTCCACCTGAGAAAACTGAAAATAAGTATGATTGAGCTTTTCAAACTGTTGAAACAACCCCTCTAATTGGGTTGGCTTTTTATTAAGGCTGGAATTTCCCCGCGAGAATTCCAAAACCTCTTCCGCCATCACCACCATGCGGGTAATTTGCGCTTCAATTAGATCGCACCCTTCCACAATATCCGGTTCGGGGTGCATTTCCTTAATAATTTCGCTCGACAATTGAATCCCATTAAACGGACTCTTAAAGTCATGAATCAGCGTATTGACCATTTCCCCGACTAGCACCATTTTTTCCTGGTGGATAATTTGGTTGACATATTGGGTGGTGGTCATTCGCAACTGGTGGATAATGTGGCGAAAAATTTCTAAAACTGCCGTTCCTGGCGTATTCTGCAAAATCGCCATTAACCCATCGCGAGGAATTTTGGCCACCCTTGCACCCGCACAGGCGATCGCTCTAGCACTGCGCGGCTGGCCGTCTAACACGCCAAATTCCCCAAACAACTCATTGGCATGAGCAAAGGCGATCGCTTGATACTTACTGGCAGAAATCCGCTTGCAAAATTCAACTTGACCTTCGAGAACCAGATATAAAAAATCCGGGATTTCCCCCTCGTCAAAAATCACTTTTCGATCGCCAAAGGATTCGACCTCAGCCAAAGCGCATAGCTGGCTCACCTGCTCGGGTTGAAAATAAGAGAAAAAGCGATGAGACTCCAGATTCACGCGATCGTCCCTAAAGCTTGGAAACTGCACAACCCTATTTTCTCAGATTCTTGCAGCAGAGTCGCGCTTTCGTATACAAACAAACACATTGCCAGAATTGACCCCTAGAGCGCAGCGTTAGCCAACCGAGTCTCACCTGCGGAGGGTCATCTATTTTTATCGTCCCCATCTCCCCATCCCCAGCAATTCTCGATATCCTAAAAACACAGGAGTCAATTTTATAAAGTGAAAGTTTAAAGAGGCGGTTATGGGATTAATAGATCGCATTGGACGGGTTATTAAAGCAAATCTGAACAGCTTGGTTGGGAATGCCGAAGATCCAGAGAAAGTTCTCGAACAAGTCGTGATGGATATGCAAGAGGACTTGATTCAAATGCGTCAGGCGGTTGCTAGCGCGATCGCCACCCAGAAGCGCACAGAACGCCAATGGAAGCATAATGAAGCAACAGCCCAAGATTGGCACCGACGCGCTCAACTGGCGTTGCAAAAGGGGGATGAGACCCTCGCCAGGGAAGCCTTGGTTCGCCGTCAACCCTATATGGAAACGGCTGAGGCGTTGCACCAGCAAATTAGCCAACAAAGCCAGTTAGTCAACAAGCTCAAGCAGGATATGCACAAGGTTGAGCGCAAGCTGGCGGAGGCGAAAACCAAGAAAGATATGTATATTGCCAGAGCGCGATCGGCCAAAGCGTCTCAGCAAATTAATGAGATGATGGGAAAACTCAACCCCCAAGGCTCGCTGGCGGCGTTCGATCGCATGGAAGAGAAGGTTCACCAGCTTGAAGCTCGCGCCGAAGCCTGGACGAGTTTAGAAACAGACGATCTCGAAAAGTCGTTTGCGGCACTAGAAGGGGGAAGCCAGGTGGATGCAGAGTTAGCTACAATGAAGGCGCAATTGGGCGGCTCGCAGTCAGCATCCTTACCCCAAGCCTCAGAAGTCGATCCGGAGTTGGAAAGATTACGCGCTCAAATTCGCGATACCTAGAGGCCTTGAGCTAACCCCCTATCGGGTCAAGAGAGAAAGTGCGAGACATGAGACAAGTTGTTTGATGTCTTTTCCGGGTTCTCTGGGGTCTTGGTGTGCTAAGACTAAAAGCATGGACTCTTTTTGGTTCCCTGATGTGGAACTGGCGCAGGCTGGACTATTGAGTCTGCAAGTTATAGATGTTGTCATACCCCGAAAGGACAAACTCATGGGATTATTCGATCGCATAAGTCGAGTCGTCAGGGCCAATCTCAACGATATGGTCAGCAAGGCAGAAGATCCAGAAAAAATGCTGGAGCAATCTGTCACGGAAATGCAAGAGGATTTGGTGCAGTTACGTCAGGCGGTGGCTAGCGCGATCGCCGGTCAAAAGCGCACCGAACAGCAGTATAATCAAGCCCAATCTCAGGCTAATACTTGGGATCAACGGGCGCGACTCGCTTTACAAAAAGGTGATGAGGAACTCGCTCGCCAAGCCCTACAGCGCAAAAAAAGCTTTGTAGAAACTGCAACGACGCTGAAAACTCAACTCGATACTCAAACGACTCAGGTAGAAAGTCTTAAGCGGAATTTGATTGGTCTAGAGAGCAAGATTTCTGAGGCGAAAACCAAGAAAGATATGCTCAAAGCTAGGGCGCAATACGCTAAGACCCAAGAGCAACTCGGCCAAACGATTGGTAAGATTGGCACCAGTAGCGCCATGAGTGCGTTCGATCGCATGGAAGAGAAAGTGCTACAGATGGAAGCGCGATCGCAAGCCGTGGCAGAGTTGGGAGGGGACGATTTAGAAAAGAAATTTGCAGCACTCGAACCGGCTGGCGATATTGATGATGAACTGGCGATGATGAAGGCGCAAATTACCGGGGGTTCTATGAATCCAAATCCTTTACCCCCAGCTAGCAGCAGCGGCTCGACTTCTACCCAAGATGCGCCGGTGGATGATGATTTAGAGAAACTGCGTAAGGAACTCGACAGTTTGTAAAAACCTTGTTAAAGCAAAATTCCCCAACCTGACAGCTTTTAGGTTGGGGAATCTTTGCACTGGGTCTAGTTTTGAGGCGTTCAAGCGCTATTGAGCAGTTCGCGAGATTCTTGTCTAACGCCCCCTTCCATTGCAGCTTGTTGTAAAGCGAGAAAGGCTTGTAAGTCATCAGCGTTGTAAGGTTGAGCAAGAAGCTGTCGCAATTTGTTTTCGGCTGCGACCGTTAAATAACCGCTTTGTAATGCTTGTTGAACAACTTCACGGATAATGGTCATGGCAAACACCCTGAAAAGGCGATCGATGTCTAGGGGAGGTATGAGTGCAATGGACAAGCAACCCTCGCTGCTCTACTGGCTTGTCAAACCCGTGCAGCGCGACCCAGAGGTATAATTCTTGAAAATAACGAACACCCCAACCTGGCCCGCAGGAAGGCGAGTGGGACTTCAGTACAAACACCGAATTAAACCATATCTTAACATAAAATCCTAAAAATTCATCGTAGCTTCACGGAAAAAATTAAGATTTTAAGATACAGGCAAAAATCCGTACTTTCAGGGTAGACAAGAGAAGCAATTTGCGAACAGAAGATCTATTGGGCGATCGCGCTAACTCAATTTAGCCCAATCTCGCCATTCCCTGGCAATCCTCAGCGTAAACTAGGGAATGGTTTGTCTTGGTGAAATGGTAATGGTTATGAGTAGTGTTTCTGAAATTAACGATGCCCAATTTGAAAGCGAAGTTTTGCAAGCCGACCAATTTGTTTTAGTGTACTTCTGGGCTGATTGGTGCGGGCCGTGTCGGCTCGTCAAGCCGTCCATTGAATGGGCGGCCGAGCATTATGGCGATCGCCTCAAAGTTGTTAAACTCGAAGTCGATCCCAACCCAGAAACCGTCAAAAAATATAAAGTAGAAGGGATTCCGGCACTGAGGCTATTTCAAAACAGTCAACTCATCGAGCAACGCGAAGGCGCGATCGCGCGCCAACAACTTGCCGAGTTGCTCGACGCCCACCTTTCCGCCTAGCATCGCCGGGAGCAATTGCGCCCCATCCCCGAACCGAAGAGCGAAACTATGCAATTTGCCGAACGTCTCCAACCCTTACAAGCCAACGTTTTTGCTGATATGGATCGTGCTAAGGCAAAAGCGAGAGCCAAAGGACGCGATTTAATCGATCTGTCCCTCGGATCGTCAGACTTAGCGGCGGCGAGTCAGATTACCGATGCGATCGCCCATTCGCTGACCGATCCCAGCACCCACGGCTACCTGCTGTTTCATGGCACCCGCAACTTCCGCGAAGCCGTGCAAGCGTGGTATTTGCAAAAATTCGGCATTGCAGTCGATCCTGAAACCGAGGTTCTGCCTCTCATTGGTTCCCAAGAAGGAACAGCCCATCTCCCCCTTGCTTTGTTAAATCCAGGGGATTTCGCCCTCTTACAAGATCCAGGCTATCCTTCTCATGCGGGTGGGGTGTATCTTGCAGGCGGTCAAATTTACCCCATGCCCTTACGGGCGGAAAACCAATTTCTCCCCGTCTTCGCCGATATCCCAGAGGCGGTCCTCGCCCAGGCGAAGATGATGGTCTTAAGTTATCCCCATAACCCCACAACGGCGATCGCGCCCTTATCCTTCTTTCAAGAAGCCGTCGCCTTTTGCCAGCGCCACAACCTAGTATTAGTCCATGACTTCCCCTACGTCGATCTAGTCTTTGGGGGCGATCGCCTCTCCCTCGCCCCTTCCATTTTGCAAGCCGATCCGGAAAAATCAGTTTCCATTGAATTCTTCACCCTATCCAAATCCTATAGTATGGGCGGGTTCCGCGTCGGTTATGCCATTGGCAATGCCCAGTTAATTTTGGCTTTGCGGCAAATCAAAGCCGCCATCGACTTTAACCAATATCGCGGTATTTTAAACGGGGCGATCGCTGCCTTAACCGGCCCGCAAGACAACGTACAGCAAACAGTAGCCACCTTCCGCCAGCGTCGCGACGCCTTTATCGCCGCCCTCAACCGCATCGGCTGGTCGGTCGAAACGCCCCCCGCCACCATGTATATATGGGCAAAACTCCCCGAACCCTGGTCCAATAATTCCATCGAATTCGCCACGCAACTCGTAGAAGCTACAGGCGTCGCCGTTGCCCCCGGTAGAGGCTTCGGCAAATCAGGCGAAGGCTACGTCCGTTTCGCCCTCGTCCACGAACCCCCCATCCTAGAAACCGCAGTCAGTCGAATTGCTGAGTTTCTCAAGCAGTAAAAACCCGTCTGTTTCCAACAAACGGGTTTGTAGTCCAACTCAATTTCCAAGATTACGCGGTTTTTTGTTTGCGTTTCAATCCAGCAACCCCGAAAGCACCCACAGTTAATAGACCAAATACCGAGGCAGGTTCGGGAACAGCTTCTAGCTCAAGTTTTGCGTAAGACAGAATGGAGTCATCTTGATAACCCCACGGGATAATGCCGTTGTTAGCAGTTAGAACCCCCATAATTTCTTGGGAGGTAAACCCATAATCAAATAAGTTCAGCGTTATCGTCCCTTTTTGGTGCAAAGCAGGTAGTCCAGGTATATTCGGTACATTTATGCTTTTGAGACCTGTAATACCCATAGTATCTGTTATTAGTAAACCACTTTTTGGAGTAAGGGTCAAAGTCAGCAATGCTGAGGCTAATTTGGTTGAAGGGGTAAAGGTTCCGTAGTTTGGGTGATCTGTAAAGTCAAAACTCCAAGAAGTGACTTCGTCAATACCGTCCCCTAGCCAAGTAACGTGAGGTTGAATCGGTGTAATTAAAAAATCACCGTTTTGTAAGCTTTGCCCGTTAATATTTCTTGGGGTAGGAGAACCAAATACCTCAGAGATGATGCTAAACGCTAAAGCTTTTGCGGGTATGAAAGAACTTAAAACGATGAAAGTCGCAGTAGCTATCGATAATTGATTTCTAGTAACCATTGCAATTTCTCCTTAACGAGAGTAAATTCTGCGTTACACGTCAGCACAAGAAAGCGATGAGCGATCGAAACCAAGAGTTTAAAGTTTTGTACTGCTGTTTAAACTCTGAATGTCAAGTTTGCGGGGAGTCTGTTGAAGATTTATTGCCAACTCGACAATATTTGTGGCTAGCTCGCTCAAACTTTTAAGTCAAAGTTGATTAAGCTTTACTTAAGGTGAATATTAGCAATCTAACCAACTCCAATACAGTCCCTGTAAGGGTTGTGTTTGGTCTGACTTCGGTATGACTTTTAAATTTAGGGGTTAAACTTTATACAGTTTTTAGGTTTGAGCTATGGTAAATCAAGGAGAGCGATCGCGCAAAGCGTCAGAGGCAGGAATTAGATACGCCTTAACCGCACTGACGAACAAAGCGCAGAGCCGCGAAGATTTAGCCAAGGAAGTCCAATTAAGTCGCTCGACAGTAATGAAGTTTTTTAGCGGCAAACCTGTTGATTACCCAAATTTTGTTAACATTTGTCAAGCTTTAGACCTAGATTGGCAAGAGATCGCAATCGGTGAAGAGAAAGTACACAATAATAGTGCTGAGAATCTTGCGATCGAAGCCATCATCCAGCAAGCTCGTCTTGATTGCCAAGCTCAAATCCAATATCAATGCGGCACTTTGCGAATGTTGGATATTTCTAGAGCGATCGCCCTGACTGATATCTTTACTGAAGTTAATGTTTTAGAGCAACTTAACAGTCAGCAATGGCGAGATATGTCTGAGTTAGTCAAAGACTTTAACCCAATATTGAATCGTTTTGACCGACTTGGACTGAGTAAAGTGCGGCAGGCTAGAGTTTGTGGGTTAGATGCCCTGTCGCGATATCGAAAATTAATGATATTGGGTAAACCCGGAGCAGGTAAAACAACCTTTTTACAACATATTGCAATTCAGTGTAGTGAAGGAAAGTTTGAGCCGCAGCGCGTTCCATTATTTATTAAACTTAAAGAATTTGCTGAAGATGCTCATGACAAAGGTGAATTCAATTTATTAAAATATCTCATTCAAAATTTGAGCATTAGTAAAATTAAACCTGAGATTGCTCATCAACTGATCGAGACAGGCAAAACTGTAATTTTACTGGATGGTTTAGATGAAGTAGCCGAATTTGATAGCGAGCGAGTTGTCAGGGAAATTCGTAGGGTGACTCGCTATCATCAAAATTACTTCGCGATTACTTGTAGAATTGCTGCCTCTAGCCATCAATTCCAAGAATTCACAGATGTTGAAGTTGCGGACTTTAATTCAGAACAAGTTAAAAGTTTTTCCCAAAAGTGGTTTGTAGCTGTTGCTGGAAATGATTCTTCCGCAGGGAAAGCTCTAGCAGCAAAATTTACTAATAAACTTCAAAGTCCTGAAAACGAGGCAATCCGAGAATTGTCTGTCACGCCGATTTTGCTTAATTTAACTTGTTTAGTGTTTCACGCAAACGCTGATTTTCCCTCTAGCCGAGCCAAGTTGTACGAACAGGGATTAGATATATTACTCAGAAGATGGGATAAAGCTAGAGGAATTTACCGAGATGAGGTTTATCTCTCGTTAACATTAGCTCGAAAAAAACAATTACTAGTTCAGGTAGCGGCGATCGCGTTTGAAAAAGGTATTTATTTTTTTGAACAATCTCAAATTCAACAACTCATTGCTAATTATCTTCAGACTTTACCAGATACCCTCACTAGCCCGGATGAAGTGAATCTAGATAGCGAGGTTGTATTAAAATCAATTGAGGCTCAACATGGATTATTAGTCGAACGAGCGCGGCGAATTTATTCCTTCTCGCATTTAACCTTTCAAGAATATCTAACCGCTCAAAATATTATCGATCGCTTAACACTAGATACAGAAAAAAGCTTTGTCAGGTATATTACCGATCGGCGCTGGCGAGAAGTATTTTTGCTAGTTGTAGACATGATAGATACACCTGATTCTCTATTACAGGCAATGAAGCAATACATTGATTGGATGGCAGCTTCAGATGAAAATCTGCAACAACTTCTAACTTGGGTATCTCAAAAGTCCTGTTCTGTAAATTCGGACTGTAAGCATTCGGCTACTCGCGTTTTTTATCTATCCCGCGCTCGTGCTGATATCTTAGATCTCTCTCGTGCTGATTCTTCTGACTTTGCTTATATTTTTGACCCAGATTTTCAGCCTAGCTTTGACTTATTATTTGACCGCGAACTGGATCGAATCTTAGGTTTTACTTTTAATCGTATGCTTGATATTCGTCAAGCCTTGTGTCGCTTCATAAAGATTGTTCTTTGTTATCCTATAAAGCAACAACCCACTTTCGATTATATCTTTGGATTGACATTCAATCCTCTCTATAAAGAGAAAATAGAAGAAGTTTGTAAGCTCTGGCGAGCGCTTCAAACCCTCAGTCATCAACTGCCTAATTCCAAGAAAAATCCAGAAGAGTTCAAACAATGGTGGAACATCAACGGAGCGAATTGGACAGCACAATTAAGAAACGTGATGATTGAGCATCGTAATATCGGTCATGACTGGCAATTTAATCGGCAATCTCAAGACTTTCTTGAACAGTATTTGAATGCCAATTTATTTTTACTAAATTGCTTGCACCGCGCTCATCATGTCAGTCCTACAGTCCGAAAAGAAATTGAGGAAACTCTGTTGTTGCCCCTTGCTGAAATTGAGCAAAGAGCTAGTTACGGCACTTGAGGTTTTGTCTTTAACCCCTTGAAAAATGAGTTTGCAGCAGTTCGTGAATGAAGCGATAGCGTCCGTTCACCCGCTGTAAGAGGTGGCGGTGGGTGGCATAGTTGAGGAAGCGGGAATAGTTCCAGGGAAGCTGGCGATTTTTGACGAGAATCAGGCGCAGCACTAAATGTTGAATGCTGGCGACTAGACTTTCAAACGCCAGTAAAAACCAGGTGACTAAGCCGCTAATTAAACCCACCGTTAAGCCAAAACTGGGTTCTGTGACTAAACCTAAACCGACGCCACAGACTAAGGCCACAATTAAACTCGCTAAAGGCGCGATCGCACCCGCAATAGCCACCGCCTGTTTAATCCCTTGATTGGGCAATCGCACTGTGCCAATATCGGGAGTCAGCAGGCGTACGGCCCCCCATAATAAGCCAAACAGAACGCACCACACTAGCGCCCAAAGCGCCCCAATTGCAGGGCCATAGCGCAAACCCATCCCCAAGCTTAACCCCAAAGCCGGCCCGACAATTACCCCCACCACAAATGCCGAACCCGGAACCTTAATCAAGGTTTGCCACAGGGTACTCGAACATAAGCGATCTTGAGCCGATAGGGTAATTTGGTCTGTGTTTTGCGTCAATCCTGCCACTAAGCCTAACAAGAGCGCGATCGCTCCAACAATTGCGCCATAATTCCACCCCACCAAAACGCCAACTGCAACGCCTGCAACCCCCGCACAGATCAGCGCCATCCCCAACCCTACCCCAAAGCGGTATAAGGTGCGATCGCTCCGACGGGTAAGCCAACTCGGTTGAAGCTGTTCGGGACAGAAAAAACAGGCGCGATCGCGCTCCATTGCCTGCGCTAAAATGGCTAACCAGGTGCGAGTCACCTCCGGACGCGGTTCTTTTCCCCGACGGTAGTCGCGACTGGGAATATCTAACGCCAGCATCCGCCGGATAAACGCATTCAGTAAATAGTGATATTGTTGCTCATCGCTCTCAATCCGCTTCCAAGAGTGAATCAAAATCTCCTCGTAGCTGAGAGCCATCATGCTCAACAGCAGCGGCGCGTTCCCTAACTTCAGCAGATGGGAATCTTTTTTTAGGTTATGCCACAACTCCCGACTGCGAGCGCTCATCAGGTAGTCTTGGATCTGAGCATAGCTTAAAGGTTGCAGCAATACCGCTCCCTTAAGTTGCAGTTTGGTTTCACAACTGCGGTAATCTTCCAAGCGGGTGCAGAAAATCAACGAGGGCGAGTTTTCCACCAACTCTAGAAACGATTGAATCGCCTGCAAGCATCGATCTTGTTGCTCTACAACCAAACAATCGAGTCCATCAAGCAACAGTAAAAATTCACCCTGCTTCAACCACGCTTGGCTATAGTCTAGGGGGAGTTGATAGGTTTTAAGGAGTTTAAGGGCAATCCAATGCTCCCATTCCTGCTGCGGCGTCCAATCGACGAGATCGAGGAGAACCGGAATAGGTTGGCGCTCATCCGTTTGGGCGCGAACGACAAAAGAACGGGCTAAATCTAACAGGAGTGCGGTTTTTCCCGCTCCCGGTTGTCCTAAAATAGCCCAGATTCCGCTATTTTCAACGACAAGCTCGTTTAAATGGTCTTCTTGGGAGAGGGTAAACGTCCGCCGTCCGCCAATTTTAACGCTTAAGTCGCAGGGAAGTTGCCCAGATGCAGCGGCTTGTTCTGTTCCAAGCGTCGCCAGCACGGCTTGATGGAGCGATTGAGTTTGTCGCTCTTGAATGTGGCGCTGCGTGGCGGCGAGCAGTTTTCGTCGGATTTTTAACCCGGAGCGATCGCGCAAGGGGTGGGTCGATCCTTGCTGCTGAAGTGTCACAATCATTAATTTTGGCAGCAGTATCCCTAAAACAAGTTTGAGTGCAAAGCGGTTGCTTTCCAGAATACAAGCGATTGGTAAGAATGTACCCGCAACTCTCAACAGAATGTGTTAATATTTTCACGGACTTGAATCGTTCATCTCTCTAAATGTGCAGGAGAGACGGAAGTAGGGAGCAATCCCGAAGGAACGCGCCTCCATTCTCTACAGTTTGGTTCTGTGAGGCGATTTATGATTCTGATTTATCGTGGCGTTCGCTACAATTCAGTTTCCGAGCCTGAACAACCAGAATTGATGGCGGTAGAAACGCCGGAGTTATCTGGGCAGCCGATTTCTGGAAAATTTAACCCAATTCAACCGCCTGCTCCTGCCTCCCTCCAAGAGGTTGAGAGTTTTCAACGGTATAAAACATTACTCGTTTTGATTTTGGCCGCGATCGCAGCGATCGCCAACTTGATGTAAGCTACAGATTGACTGCGCTTGCCGCGTCCTGCGCTCAAGAAGACCCAAACGCCGTAGCAACTGCCGCCCTCCGTGCCAGCAGTTGAAGCGAGTTGCGTTCTCAGTAATCGTCTCCCTTATCGCCCAAAGCAATAGATTCACAACCAAAACCTACCCAAAAGTAGATTTTGGGCATCCGGCTGAGAATCGGAGAGATTTTCCCTTCAGTCTCGATGTTGTCCGCGATAAGCTAGAGCTAAAAGGCGCTTAATTCAGTAGAGTGCTATACAAAGACGTATCGCTCGTTGGGTGCTTATCTCAAAGGAGTGAAGAGGCTTCAATGCAGGTTCCGCGACCCCCCGATGAAGAAGCAAGATTAGCAGCTCTTTATCAATATGCCATTCTTGATACACCGCCAGAGGAAGACTTTGACGCCCTCACTCAACTTGCGGCTCAAATTTGTCAAGCCCCCATTGCTTTGATCAGTTTAATGGATTGCGATCGCCAATGGTTTAAATCCAAAATTGGCATCGACGTATCGGGAACCTCTAGAGAAGTTGCCTTTTGCGCCTACGCCATCCTGCAACCGGAAATCCTGGTAGTACCCGATGCCCTGGAGGACGAGCGGTTTGCAAACAATCCCTACGTCACCAGCGCCCCCTACATTCGTTTTTACGCTGGCGTTCCCCTCGTGACGCCTAGCGGGGCAGTCGTCGGCACCTTATGCGTCATCGATCGAGTGGCGCGATCGCTCGAACCCCAACAACTCTCCGCCCTTAAATCCCTAGGGAAACAAGCCGTTACCCAACTTGAACTGCGGCGGCGCATCATCGAACTCGATCGCACCACCCAGAAAAAACAACAAGCCCAAGCCGAACTCGAAAGCTTTTTTAACCTCTCCCTCGATCTCCTGTGCGTTGTCAACTTCGCCGGAGAATTCAAGCGCATTAACTCAGCCTTCGCCACCGGACTCGGCTACACCCAGGCCGAAATTATAGCTCAAACCGTCAGCGATCTCGTTCATCCCGACGATCGCGATCGCACCGCACAAGCCTTAGAACAACTCAGCCAAGGCCAACTGATCGTCAACTTTGAAAACCGCTATCGCACCAAAAACGGCGAATATCGGTGGTTAGCGTGGAAAGCGCGCCCCCTGATCGAAGATCGACTCATCTATGCGATCGCCCGCGACATCACCGAACGCAAACGCCTAGAAAGCCAGCACCTCCAACGCCTCGCAGACGAAACCGCCGCTAGAATTCAAATTGCCAACATCCTAGAAAGCATCACCGACGCCTTCTTCGCCTTAGATCGTCAGTGGCGCTTTACCTACCTCAACCACCAAGCCGAACGCCTCCTGCAACGCCAGCGAGACGAATTGCTGGGTAAAAATCTTTGGGAAGAATTTCCCGAAGCCATCAAAAACGACTTCTACACGCAGTATCACCGCGCCCTCACCGAACAAGTCAGCGTCACCTTCACCGAATTCTATCCCCCCCTCGACGGCTGGTTTCTCGTCCGCGTTTACCCCTCCTCCGAAGGTCTCTCCGTCTACTTCCAAGACATCACCGCCAGCAAACAAGCCGAAGTTGCCCTCCGCCAGTCAGAAGAACGCTATCGCCTCCTGTTTGAGTCCAACCCTCAACCCATGTGGGTTAACGACATAGAAACCTTGCAATTCCTCGCCATCAACCAAGCCGCCATCCAACATTACGGCTACTCGCGAGCAGAATTTCTCTCCATGTCCATTAAAGACATTCGTCCCCCCGAAGACATTCCCCGACTCGTCGAAACCGTTGCCAACCGCGCCCCAGGCATGACTGAAGCAGGGATTTGGCGTCATCGCAAAAAAGATGGCACCCTCATTGACGTTGAAATTAGCACCCATTCCCTCAACTTTTCCGGGCGACGCGCAGAAATTGTCCTTGCTAGCGATGTCACCCAACGACGCCAAGCCGAAGCCCAACTCTTAGAAATTACCCTGCTTCAGCAAACCATTCTCAACGCCGCCAACTACACCATCATTTCTACCGATATCGACGGCATTATTCACACCTTCAACACCGCCGCCGAACGCTTACTCGGCTACAGCGCCGAAGAAGTAGTCGGCAAACAAACTCCTATTCTGATCCACGATCGCCAAGAAGTGATCGAACGCGCCGCCCAACTCAGCGAAGAACTGCAAACCCCCATCAAACCCGGATTTGAAGTATTTATTACCAAACCGCGTCGCGGCGTTCCCGAAGAAGGAGAATGGACTTATATTCGCAAAGACGGTTCTCGCTTTCCCGTGCGCCTATCCGTCACCCCCCTGCAAGACTCCCAAGGACAAATTACCGGCTTTCTCGGCATCGCCAGCGACATCACCCAACGCAAGCAAGATGAAGAACAAATTCGCCAGCAAGCCGCCTTATTAGACATCGCCACAGATGCCATTTTTGTGCAAAGTCTAGATCGTGAAATTCTCTTTTGGAACAAAGCCGCCGAACGCTTGTATGGCTACCCGGCTGCCGAAATTTTAGGTAAGGAAGCCAACTTTCTATATCAAGAAACCCTAGGAGAACTCGAAGAAGCCCAACAACATGTTCTAGACAAAGGAGATTGGTATGGCGAACTCGAACAACTCACCCAAGCGGGTCGAAAAATTATAGTAGAAAGTCGCTGGACTCTCGTTCGAGACGAGGAAAACCAGCCTCAATCCATTTTAATTGTTAACACCGATATCACCGAGCAAAAACAACTCGCCGCCCAATTTTTCCGCATCCAACGCCTAGAAAGTATTGGCACCTTAGCCAGCGGCATCGCCCACGATCTCAACAATCTCCTAACCCCAATGCTGGCTGTCGCTCAATTATTACCCTACAAAATTCCCAACCTAGACGAGCGAACGCAGCAGTTACTCAAAATTATTGAAACCAATACCAAACGAGGAGCCGATTTAGTCAAACAAGTCCTATCCTTTGCCAAAGGTATTGAAGGCAAACATAGCATCATTCAACTTGAGCATCTCGCTTGGGAAATTAGCCAAGTTGCCAGCGAAACCTTCCCGAAATCCATTGAAATTCAAACCGACTTACCCCCAGACCTTCTCCCCGTATTTGGCGATGCCACCCAACTTCATCAAGTCCTGATCAACTTGTGCTTAAATGCTCGCGATGCCATGCCAGAAGGGGGCGTATTATCTCTGTCAGCCAAAAATATTGTGCTAGACGAAAATTACGTACATATGAACCTAGAGGCAAAAGTCGGTCATTATGTAGTTGTCACCATTTCCGATACAGGTATTGGCATTGCTCCAGACATTATGGATCGGATTTTTGAGCCATTCTTTACCACCAAAGAGACAGGTAAAGGCACGGGACTAGGTTTATCAACCGTGATGGGCATTGTTAAAAGTCATGGTGGTTTTATTAACGTCTACAGCGAAGTTAAACAAGGAACAAAATTCAAAATTTATCTGCCAGCCTTAGAAGGCGAAAAAGCCCTGATTGGCATTCCTCAGTTGTTACCTAAAGGCAATGGCGAACTGATCTTAGTCGCGGATGATGAAGCCGCGATTCGGGAAGTGGTGAAAGCTTCCTTAGAAACCTATAACTATCAGGTTCTAACCGCCAGCGATGGCATTGAAGCCTTAGCCTTGTATGCTCAGTATAAAGATAAAGTGAGCGTCGTTTTAATGGATATGATGATGCCTTCAATGGAAGGTCCCGTCGCTATCCGGACGTTGCAAAAAATTAATTCTAAGGTCAAAGTTGTCGCAGTCAGCGGTCTATCTTCCAGTAATTTAGTCAACGCGGCTCGCAACGTGGGCATTCAAGAATTTTTAGCGAAACCCTTTACTTCAGAAGAGTTACTTTTAGCATTACATCGCATTTTGAGCGCTTGAGAGCAGAAACGAGTCCGGCAAGCAGCTAGACTGATTAGAATTTCTTGGAGCAACGATTAAGTTCAGTAAACCTAGGGTAAGAGTATCAGCCATAAATCCTGAAGTAGCAAGCCAGCAGCCCATTGAGATCGATCGTTGAAGAAGATGACCTAAATTTCCGCTCGCCGATCGAGAACGGCTCCATTTGCGAGAAAATTATAAAGTATCGTTTGCTGCGAAGGAAAAGGTGATATGCGAAAGCTGATCGCGGGTCTGCGTCAATTTAGATCGAGTTATTACTCGACGCACCGAGACCTGTTTGAACAATTGGCTCATGGTCAAAAACCCAGAGTATTATTCATCACCTGTTCGGACTCGCGGATCGATCCCAACTTGATGACTCAAACGGATATCGGAGAATTGTTTATTATCCGCAATGCCGGGAATATTATTCCGCCCTTTGGCGCAGCGAATGGGGGAGAGGGGGCAGCCGTTGAGTATGCGATTCATGCCTTGGGAATTGAACAGATCGTCGTTTGCGGTCATTCCCACTGCGGCGCAATGAAGGGCCTGTTACAACTCGGTCAGTTAGAAGAGCAGATGCCTTTAGTTTACGACTGGCTCAGACATGCTGAAGCCACCCGTCGTTTGGTGAAGGAAAACTATGCCCACTATGAAGGGGAAGCCCTCTTAGAGGTGACTGTCGCGGAAAACGTTTTAACTCAGATTGAAAATCTGAAAACTTATCCGGTAATCCACTCCAAGTTGTATCAAAACAAGCTGCACATTTACGGGTGGATTTACATGATCGAAACGGGAGAGATCCTCGCTTACGATCCAGAAACGCATTCCTACGTTCATCCTCAAAGCCAGCTTTTAGATACCGCCCAACAGGATTTAATTTCCGATGCTGCACATGGGAATGTTCCCCCTGTGGCTTGCGAACTGCCGGCCGGTTATTTAGAGGATGATGCTGAAACCAGCAGTCCCGTACAGAGCGAGGTTTTAAATCCCGTACAGCGGTTATCGACCGAGCAGATGGAGCGGATTTATCGAGGGAGTCACGCCAAAAAACGGTAGTGTAAGCTTGCCAGGGCGTTGTACCGAGGAGTCTGCTTAAATCCAACGCCCGCCGTTAAACCGCCAGCGGATAAAGAGGATTCGCATTAAACTTTGCGAGGTTAGGAAGACAGCCAGCCACACGCAACTATAGTGCAAGAAGAATAAGCCGACGGGCATCCAGCGGGGGACTCCTGGCAAGCCAATCATTTTAATAACCAGGAGGAGAAAAAGGGCTTCTCCAAGGGCAGCTAACCATTGGAAAGCCGCCGGCCAATCTCTGTCCCACCGCCCTTGCTGCAAGCGGTTATAGAAGACATCCCACGCCAATCCAAATAAGGCGACGTAGGCGAGAATCCCGAAATAAATAGCTCCAGCACCAGGGCCGAGAATGCCCAATGCAAATAATAGGGTGATGCTGCCGCCTGCGGTTGCTAGGAGGAATAGACGAGTTTGCCAGCGTCCAAATAGGGTAGGAGTCATGGTTGATTATCTTGAAGCGATCGCGTAACCGGCCTAGGGCGATTGATTCATTGCCCACTTCCACCACTGCACGACCGAGCGAAGTAGGTTTAAGCGAGATAACCCGATTGCCCGATGCTGGGCTAACCGATCGACCGAACGTAGAGCAGCATACTGCAAGCCCAAAAAACTATCAACAGCCGCGTAGGGGCCGCCTAGGGTAGCCGCACCCGCCGCGTACATGCGCCCCTGTTGATTTCGCATTTCTACGAGTTCAAAATCGTTACTGACGCTTAAGCGGCCCAAGGCATTTAAGGGCAAATTGTAGTGCGTTACGAGATCCTGTAGTAGGGGATTGACTTCTACTTTGGCGTCTAACCCAGTTGCATCAATAATAAAATCGGCTTCTAGACGAAATTCGCCTTTAAAGTCGTTTTGTTGAATGTAGGTAATGGGACGCTTGCCCTCTTGTTCCACGCGCTCCACATTGCCAAACACGATACTATACCAGCCTTGGTTTAACCCTTCTTGGACAATGTGACGCCAATCGCTGCGATCGGCGGTGGTGGTTCCTCCCCAGTCGGCTAACAATTGCTGGCGCTCTTGGGGGGTGGCTTTTTCGAGCATTTCTCGCAAATCTCCTCCCCAACAAGCTTTAGGCCAATTAAAGGGTTGAAATTCGTAGTGATTTTCGGTAACTCTTTGGGCGCGTCCAAACCGATTTCCTTGGGGGTTGGGGCCGCGCATGAGGTGGAGAATAGAAATTTGAGCGTTCTGCTTGCGGGCTTGATCTATGCGCTGGACGACCCGCGAGGCAACAATCCCCCGACCCCGAATCATCACAGTTCCGCCAAACTGTTCTAAATGTTCGTAGATATGATTGTGGGGTTCGTAGGCGTTGACGACGAATTGATAATCCCCGGTTTTTTCGCGATAGGCTTGCAGGTCGGGTAAAAATTGCACGGCAGGATAGCCTGTCGCTAAATGAATGTAGCGGGCGAGGCAAAAGGCGTAATTAGAGGTTTCGGTACCTTCGCGACGGCGAGAGAGGGCGATCGCATATCGTCCATCTTCGGTCTTGCGAATCGCCCGCACTCGTCCATACTCAAAAATAGACTCCCAACCAATCCGTTTCACCTCCCGGTCAATGGAGGCAAACACGTTCCCCGAACGCGGCGTATAGGTTTCGGCAAAGGTCGGCTCGGCAAAAACGCGCCACAATAGCTGCAAACTAGCTGCAAATTTCCCCTTCACCAGCTCTTGCCAAGCTTCTCGCACCGCATAACTCGGCCAACCCCAAATATTATCGGGACAAGAGTCAGAATTTGATCGCAAGCGCTCGTAAGGCGGAATCTGGGAATTTTCGCACAGTTGCTTATAGCGTGCATAGGGTTGCGGCTCTAAACCCAAGGCCCGAATTTGCGACGGCTTCACCCCGCCGAGGCGCAATAAATCAACCCACACAAAACTTCCTAAACCCGCACCGACTGCCGCATAGTCCACTTCTGTAACCGGAAATCCTGTGGCGTGCAAATCCTGAATTTTGACGAGTTCATCTTGAAAGGCGGGTGGTGGAAATAGACTTTGAACCGCAGGCGTTGGCGGCAGGGGCGGTTGGGTGGGATCGGGCAAACCGGTATCGGGGTTGAAGAAAATCTGAGAACTGCGAGGCGGAGGTAAAGAAGCGGCCATCCCTCCCGCAAAGGAGATCGTGACTGTATAGGGACCGACTTGCAGGGTGTCGCCATTGGCTAATAAGCAGCGAGACTGCTGCATCCCGTTGACGAAGGTGCCGTTACCGCTGTTTTGGTCAATCACCATTAACCCGTTTGGTTCTAGGTCAATTAGAAGGTGATAGCGGGAGACTTCTAAACTATTTAGAACCATGCGCGACACGCGTCGCCCTTCAAGTTGGGCCGGCATTCGAGCAAATTCGCGTCCTAGGGCGATGGGAACGGTCAGAAGCGGTTCTCGTCTTTCCCCGGTGGTTGGATCTTCCCAGCTTAGGCGTAAGCGTAGAGGTTCAGATTGCATCTCCCAATCCTTCTGTGATGGCTGGCCAAATTCTAGAGTATGGGTTGCAATCGCCAATGCTCAAAACTCACATCGGCGATTCTGGAGTGAGGTTTGTTTGTTATTTTCTTATTTCGGAGGAATCAGGACGCTTTCCGCATTCACTAGAAAATGACCGCAGCTCGCGCAGGGCTGATTTTGCCTCTCGAAGGGGGAAATATGACCGCAGTTCGGACACTTTAGCCCATAGGTTGGGGGGGCTGTGGGCGACGCGATCGCAGGTGGGGTAGTAGATGACCGGATGGGTGCTTGGGGGGGCATGATGACGGTGGGTGGAACGCCGCTAGAGATTTCAGTAACTCTCAATAACATTTGCCCTAATTGAATCGTACTGCCTTCGCTGAGAAACTGTTCTCCTTCAGGCAACAGTTGACCGTCAATCATGGGGGGATTGCTTTCGCCCCGGAGGTTGCGGACTTTGAAGCTATCTTGTGGGGGGCTGAAAAAGATTTCAATATGCAAGCC
Organism: Desertifilum tharense IPPAS B-1220; assembly: GCF_001746915.1. Lineage (NCBI taxonomy): Bacteria > Bacillati > Cyanobacteriota > Cyanophyceae > Desertifilales > Desertifilaceae > Desertifilum > Desertifilum tharense. The sequence continues at coordinate 172,979 of NZ_MJGC01000077.1, read as the reverse complement.
GGATACGGTGGGATGCGAGAGAACGATGTCGCACTGGGCAGGATCTCGTCCGAGGCGAATCGTTCCGGGATGCTTGCTGGGTTGGTGTTGGCTGATGATTTCTTGTCTGAGTTGAGAGCCTTCTTGCCACTCTAGGGTGAGTTCGTTCATCGTTTCCCCTTGCTGTTCAGGCGATCGCGCTAATCGGTCTATCTTAATGGTCTCTGTTGCAGCTTACCTTATTGGCAAGGGGGGCCTAACCGGCTTTGGCTAGTTCGGGCTTTGACGATGACCGTCTGGCCAAATGGTTGTGGTATCAAATTCAGCATCGAGCAAATCGACGTTTTGCGATCGAAAAAGATTGGCGTTGCTGAGTTTTGCTCCGGTCAAATTTGTTTTTTTGAAATTTGCATTGCTCAGATCGGCGTCACTTAAATTGGCGTCTGATAAATCTGCATAAGCTAAGTCCGCCCCATGTAGGTTGGCTTCCGATAGGTCTGCTCCTCGAAGGTTGGCGTAGCGCAGATTGGAGCGCGAAAGATTCGCTTTTTGTAAATCTGCATGGGCGAAATTTGCGTAATACAGTTGTGTATTACTGAGTTGGGCCCCCTGGAGTTGAGTGGCCTCTAAATTTGCCTGACTCAAGTCTCCATAGGGCAGGTAAATTTGCACTAATTTGCTGTTTTTCAGGTTAATTTCTTGCAAATTTGCTTCAAACAAGTCAGCACAACTTAAATCGACTTGCTCAAAATCTCGTTGACCTCTAGCATACTGCGCGAGCAGATCCTCTACGCTAATTTTCTCCATCTTGAAAGCCGTAGCCATGATTGCTTCCTGGCTGAAAAGTTAGTGTTATATTAAGTATTTTTGCTTATGCCGTATTGACGATGCTAACGTAACGAAATATAAAGCCTACCGCTTCTAAGCTTTTTTTAAGCATTGTTCGCGTTCAAAGGGAGTGCATCGCCGTGGAAAACCCGCGCAGCGTCAAGCAAACCGAGCTATCAAGAGCGTCAAATCGCCGATGACTCCAGCGCGATCGCCCAATGCTATAGCTGAGTGCTGAGTGCTGTAGCTTGCTTCCGCGTAGCGGTGTGCTGAGTTAAAACCGAGTGAGTCTCATCTTTTGAGCAGTTCAGTCTGTCCTAACCTTACTGAGTACAGCTATAACCCAAATCAGCATTACCAAAGCGCGATCGCCCAAACTAAAAATTGTCAATCCTTCTTACAAAAGCTTCACCGTCCCAATCATCACCGTTTTACCGTAAAACTTGGTTCGTTCGCCTTGCAAATCCACACCCATCGGTTGTCCATGTTTCGGCAAACCCTTAACCGCATAAGCAATACTATTCATCTGGCCTTGGAAGCACTGTTTAATTTGCTCCGTAATGAATTCGCGGTCTTTCGGAACCAGCAAATCCACCACAGAGTCCAACGCCACTAGCTCTCCAAAAGGATACCCAAACATTTCAGCCAGACGCGCATTGGCATAAAGAAACTTCATATCGCTCGTAATCATGTATAAACCAATCAGAGAAAGTTCTGGGTGTCTCTGTTCTTGCTGCTGAGGTTCATCGAGCCACTGTTGCTTCAGGAGATCGATCTGAGAATCCATCTGGGCATTATCCAGCACCAACGTCAAGTGAGGAGCCAGATGTTCCATCATCTCCACCGACACCCGATTAAAATGATTGGGTTGAGGATGCATTAGCGTCAAAATCCCCAATAAGCGATATCCTTTAAGCAATGGAACGCACAGCACCGAACGCACCGCATAGGGTTGATCGGGCAACGTAATCCAGCGATCGTCACGTTGGGTATCTTGAATCAGCGCCGTTTGTCGATGGCGACTCACCCAACCCGCCAAGCCGCGATCGAGAACCGTACCAATCGCATTTTGCTTGTGTTCGCGAATGGTTGCACCACGAGCCAAAACGCTTTCAGTCACCACACTATTTTCATCCAAAAGAAACAAACTGCTCGCCTCAGCCCCCGTAAACTGATTGGCAGTTTGCACCGCTTGCAACAACATCGCCCTCAGCATCAGCGTTCCGGTAGCGGCTTTACCCATGCCAAACAAGCGATTTGTTAACTCTGCTTGCACCTCAAGTACAGATTTCAACGCTTGCAGTTGGGCAACTTCGCGACGAAGGGCGGCTAATTCAACTTGTAACTGTTCGGAAGATAACTGGCTCATTTTTCCGCTCAGGATGAAAAAAGCTGTTTCTATTGTCCCCTGAGTCTCAAACTTCCAAGCATTTCCTCCAAATAAATCTATTTCGCAGTTTCGGATGTCAAGATCGATAGTGTTGCCAGAGAACGCTGGAAACTAACAACCTATGTCAGAGATTCGCTCGTCAATTGCCCAACACTACCATCAACGGACCAAATACGACCCAGAAACCATCGCCAGCAAAAATCAAGGGCTGGACTGGGATCGTCAGCCTACTCCGTTTAAGGAATATAAGATCGGCACGCTCATCGATCTTAAACCCTACCTCAAAGCCTCTTCAGATCTACAAAGTTACAGCCAAATCGAGCAAGAGTGGATGCGCTTGTCGCGTTTTCTGTTCTGTAGCTATGGCGTCACCGCAATGGTACCCACCTTAATGGGCGATCCTCTCTATCTGAGAGCAGTTCCTTCGGCGGGGGGTCTTTATCCGGCTGAAGTCTATCTCGTTTCGCGGGGAACGCGCCTGCTAAATGCGGGTTTATATAACTATCAAGCCAAAACCCATTGCTTAGTCCATTTTTGGGATAGCGAAGTTTGGTCTGCTCTGCAAGCCGCTTGCTTTTGGCACCCCATCCTCGAACAAACCCAGTTAGCACTGGTGACAACGGCGATTTTCTTTCGTTCGGCGTGGCGCTACCAGGATCGCGCGTATCGGCGAATTTGTCTAGATACGGGTCATTTACTGGGCAACTTAGAGCTAGCGGGTAGCTTAAACGGCTATCGCCCGCATCTGTTGGGGGGGTTTGTCGATTCAGCCGTGAATGAGTTATTGTATCTCGACCCGCAGCAAGAGGGCGCGATCGCAGTCATTCCCTTAAACGAGTCGCCAACCCATCCCCAACCCTACCGAACGGCGCTCGCTTCGAGTACCCAAACCCAATACCCCGCCATTCCCGACGGCGAACTTTTAAACCATTTACACCAAGCCACCCAAATTCCCAGCGAATTAGTTAGCGTCGTCGAGTGGCAAGCAGAATTTCCGGAAGCAACCCTTGAAGATAAGTACAATTTTCCCTTTTGTCTGAAAGTTTCCACCGCCACCGATCCCATCAGTTGGGGTGAAAATCTCCAAGGTTTAGAACAAACTATTCTCAAACGTCGTTCCACCCGCGCCTATACTGGAGCAGACCTAACCCTCGACGAACTGAAGTTTCTGCTCAACTTCACCTATCAACCCCATCGCTACTTGCCCCAAGGGTTAGATGCTGCACCCGATTATTTTGATTTGGGCTTAATTGAAACCTTCCTCGTGGTTTCCGGAGTCAGCGGCCTAGATGAAGGGTGCTATTACTACGCTCCTAAAGCCCAGGAACTGCGGCAAATTCGATTTAAGAACTTTCGCAGAGAATTGCATTATCTCTGTTTAGGACAAGATTTAGGTCGCGATGCGGGGGCCGTATTATTCCACACCGCCGACTTAAAAAAAGCCGTGCAAAAATATGGCGATCGCGTTTATCGCTACCTCCACATGGATGCCGGTCATCTCGGACAGCGTTTGAACCTCGCAGCCATCCACCTCGGTTTAGGCGTCAGTGGCATTGGTGGCTTCTTTGACGATCAAGTGAACGAAGTTCTCGGCATCCCCACCGACGAAGCCGTCGTTTACATCACCACCCTAGGCCGCCCCCGGTAAAACTGTAGCGCACTCTCCCGCGCTCTCCAGCAACTCGGTAGAGCGTCGGGAAACGCAACAGGCAAGCTGTCTAGACAATCCGGCCAGCCTACCAAGTCGGATCGACAAACACATTAATAGTCATCGCCTGCTTATCCCTAGGGACTGCCGTAATACAAGCACAAATAACTTGTTCATCATCCACCTCCACCTCGCAGGCGTGGCAAGACCCCATCAAACAGCCGGTGGGAATTGTGATTCCGGCTCGTTCGGCGACATCAAGTAGGGGTTCTCCTGGCTGGGCTTCAACCGTTACCCGATCCGGTAAAAAAGTAATTTGAGTCATGGGTAATTGTCCCTTTTTGAGCCAACGCTATTCCAGAATGGGTTTTAAATCTAAGTGAGCCTCAATCTGATGCGCTAAGTCATCCAAAAGCGCTTCTCGCTGATCGCGGTAGTTCGCAATTCCATTCGGTAAAGCGGCAATCCCGCGTTGCTGGCGCAAACGATTTAACCAAGTCCGCCGCCACGGCCCATTATCAAAAAGACCGTGCAAATAGGTTCCCCACACCGATTGATTCAAGTTAACCAACCCTAAATTAGAGTCATCAAATAACGGTTGCGTCGTCGAACTTTCGACTAAAGTCGTGCGTCCGTGGTGAATTTCATACCCCGCAACTGGCAAACCAGCACGAGGGAAATTTGAGGTGACAACGCGCTGACGGGCAATCTTTTGACCGGCAATCACGGTTTTAATGGGGAGTAAATCTAACCCTTTAAACCGTCCTTCTTCCCCCTCTACGCCTTCAGGATCGGCTAGCATTTGACCGAGCATCTGAAACCCGCCACAAATCCCTAAAACCGTTCCCCCAGCAGCCACATATTCTCGGATGGCTTCTGCCATACCCGTTTGCTGCAAAACCAGCATATCGGCAATGGTCGTTTTAGAACCCGGAATAATCACTGCATCCGGATAGCCGAGGCGCTCTTTCGGGCTAATGTATTGTAAATTCACGGTTGATTCGGCTTCTAGCGGATCGAAGTCCGTGAAGTTGGAAATTCGAGGCAAGCGAATCACCCCAATATTAATTTCACCTGTATTGCGGTTGGAGCGCTGCTCAAATAAGTCGAGAGAATCTTCTGAGGGGAAATTGCGATCCATCCAGGGAATCACCCCAATTACGGGAATCCCGGTTCTCTCTTCTAACCATTGAATCCCCGGTTCTAATAGGCTGCGCTGACCGCGAAACTTGTTAATGACAATGCCTTTAATTAAGGCTCGTTCGTTGGGTTCTAGCAACTCTAGGGTACCGATAATATGGGCAAAGGCTCCCCCCCGATCGATATCGACAACGAGGATAGTAGCGGCATTCAGGTAAGTCGCAACCCGCATATTCGTTAAGTCGCGATGCTTGAGATTAATTTCTGCGGGACTCCCTGCACCTTCACAAACAATCAGATCGAATTCTTCGCGCAGGCGCTGAAGCGACTCGGTAATCGCCTGCCAACCCAGGTCAAAATACTGCTCGTAATAATCGGCGGCGCGGGTTCGCCCAATGGCTTTCCCTTTGACGATCACTTGAGAAGTCATGTCTCCTTGAGGCTTTAACAAAATGGGATTCATTTCGACGCGAGGCGCAACCCCAGCAGCCCAAGCTTGGACGGCTTGAGCATAGCCAATTTCTCCGCCACTGTTGGTCACGTAGGAGTTTAAGGCCATGTTCTGTCCTTTAAAGGGGGTCACTCGCCATCCTCGACGCCCCAGGATTCGACAGAGTGCGGCGCAGAGTAGGGACTTCCCAGCGTGGGAGGTGGTTCCGACAACCATGATGGCTTTCATTGTTCGATCTAGTTGTAGAGAGTGGTGATTGACTAGAAAGTGTTTCTCGCAACACGGGACAAATCAAGAGTCAGTTGCGAGAAATACTTGACGCGAGGTCTGTGACAGGGAGTAGATAATACTTCAATCTAGGGTTTGATGCCCCAAAATGCCAACCAGCGAGTTAGGGTATTGTAGATGCGATCGCGCCAACTCGCCGGTGGAATTTGTTGGTTTTGTGCTTGCCACTGTTGAATAATCTGACGCCCTAGGGGAGTGAGACGAAAGCGATCGGTAATGCCCTGACCATCAACTTCTCGGCGGAGAACGCCCACTTGTATTAACCACAGTAAAGCATTCTCGGCTGCAAGTTCTGCAAGCGGATGTTGAGTATACTGGGCTTCGCTCCCCTGAGTCCCCACAAGGTCTGCAAGGGGAATGCTACGCGTTAGCATGGCGGCAAATAGCGCAAACTTGAAGGGCGAACACGAAAGCGATCGCTTGGCTCTGGTGAGGGAACGCTCTGAATATTCAATGGTTTGGGGGGGAGAACTCGGAGTGGAAGCCATCAGTAATTTGTCGATTCGGAAACTGCCAGTTGTTTCTATCTTTGCCTAGAAGCTTAAGATTTTCTACTCCTTGATTTGCAAAACTGCACAAAACCAGACCGCTGACTGCAAATTTGGGATACAAGCCTCGTCCTTCCCAAGAGCGTCTCCACCGGAGAGTTTCTACAGAAATCGCCGTTCTGGCTACAGCTAGATGAGAAGCACTTGCCTTTAATTTAAGCAGGGACGATGGCACAATCTAAGAGGAAATGCTTTACCGAGGAAACTGATTTTATGCCTTTAACAGTCGGCACAATGGCTCCTGCATTTACAGCCAAAGACACCAACGGCAATGCAGTTTCGCTGGCGGATTTTGCAGGTAAAACTGTGGTGCTATACTTCTATCCCAAAGATGATACGCCCGGTTGCACGAAGGAGGCGCAAAGCTTCCGCGATACTCATACTGAATATCAAACGAAGGATATGGTGGTGCTGGGTGTGAGTCGCGATGATGAGGCGTCACACAAGTTATTTGTGGAAAAGTACGGCCTCCCCTTCACGCTTTTAGCAGATGTGGATGGGACTTTGACCAAAGCTTATGATGTGGATGGCGGCGGCTATGCCAAGCGCGTGACCTACATTATTGATGAAACGGGGAAAATTACCCAGGTTTATGAAGGGAGCAATCTGAATACGGCAACTCACGCTCAAGATATTTTGGCAAGTTTTTCTGCTTAACGCTTAATTTCCCTAAAATGATAGCCGCGCTCGGTAGGTCTCTAGGAGCTACCAAAGCGCGGGTATCGGTGAGTATAAAGAGATTTAAGGCATTGAAGATGTCAGAGTTGATGGAGCGATCGCTCGATCCCCCTACATCGATGTGTTAAAAAAAAGGGTCTTTGTAATTGGGGTGTGAGGTTTGCCCGGAAGGCTCGCCTGCAACCTTCTATAAGATATCAAGGAAAGGTCTTAAGAGCGATCGCTCTTGAGAGAGAACCCTAGTCTATCGAAAGAATAGGTTAAGGATTCACTTGGATTTGACCGCAACAGACTAGGGCGTCTGAGGTGAGGGTGACAAACTCTAAGGCCACATCTGTACCTAACGCGAGTTCAAAGGCTTCGAGGGGTTGAAGGCTAAATTCTGCGGGAACTTGCAGTTCTAGGGGATAAAGCCGCAATTGCTGGGGATTCACCAGTTGGACGCCGGTTTTCAGGGCGATCGCGCCAACTTCCCCTTGAGGATCGATCAGCGTTCCGGCGATCGCTAAGGCGTCTGTTTCGAGGGTGAGTTGAGAAAACTGAATTTGCCAGTCTTGCAAGCGGCGGACTGGATCGGAGATCCCCCCGGCGGCCAGGAGTTGCTGGAATAGGTCTGTTAAAGCCAAGGTTAATAGGGGAGAGTCTAAAGAGGCTTTGAGATCGGCGGCTTGCAGTTGAATTTGACCGCTGACGGGAAAGGCTTCTAGCAGGCGCAAGGCTTTCCCGCGCAACACTTGAGGGAGATTCACGCTGATGCTGCGCGCTTCAAGTTGAACTTGGCTGAGGTGCAAGCCTTGGTAAATGGCTTTGTGGGTGTAGAGCGAGACTTGGTGAATTTTACCGCTTAAGATTTGGCGATCGCCTGCGTCAATTTCGAGTTCTAGATTTTCGACGGCTTCAACGCGCGATCGCAACCACAACCGCACGGCGGAAGATAACACCTTGCTAATCATTCGGCTGGACTTGGCGTTCGCCGGATTTGTACTAATGCTCACTGCTTCTCCAGAATTAGAGACTAATTAAGCCAATTTAAATCGAATTTGAGCCAGCGATCCCAGTTCCACGGTAATGTCATAAGACCCTAACATTATCGATCCCCTCTGCGCCCCTAATGTCAAAATTTCATGACACAAGAATCGATGAAAGCCTCAAAACCTCGTCAAATCAAGTAAATAGTCTGGGATCGCCCTTGATCTCGCCCGCCGTTTTTTGCAAAATATGAACTCAAGCGATCCCTACCCCGCCGACCGTTAAAGTCCACCCAGGCGATCGCGGTAAATAAATAATTGATTTGGGATCGGCTGAAAACTTTGCTCGCAAGCATCAGCGATAGAGATTGGGGAGGCCACATAAACTCACTGATCGCACAAGTAGAGACTCTTTATAGCAGTCCAAAGTAACCGGAGATTGTAACCAATGGCTAAAGAACGCCCACCCCTAGAAGAGATGACCTTAAGGCAACTGCGTCGAGTTGCCAGCGAATGCAACATCTCGCGTTACAGCCGGATGCGTAAAGCGCAACTGCTGGCTGCCATTCAAGAAGTTCAACGCACTAAATTCAACGTCAGTCAACCCCGCACTCTGGAGGCAAAAGAAGAAGTGGAAGCAGCAAAATTTGAATTAGGTCAAGACGATCGTACAGGCGGCCCTCTCTCTTCTGTAGATGAAGGACTCGGAGATTTACCCGCCGGATACGGTGTCAGCCGGATCGTTCTCATGCCTCGCGATCCGCAATGGTCTTACACCTACTGGGATGTTCCCAACGAACACAAAGAAGAATTGCGGCGTCAAGGCGGTCAACAACTCGCCTTACGGTTGTATGACGTAACCGACATTAATATCGAGTATCAAAGCCCGCACAGCATCCAAGAATATCCTTGCGACGAACTCGCCCGCGAATGGTACTTACCGATTCCTGTGAGCGATCGCGACTATGTGGTAGATATCGGTTATCGTTGTGCCGATGGTCGCTGGTTAGTCTTAGCCAAATCTGCCACCGTCCACGCACCCCCGGTCTATCCTAGCGACTGGATTGAAGACCACTTCATCACCATCCCTTGGGAAGAAGACCTGCGCGGCAAAACCTTCCTTGAACTGGTTCCCCCCAGCAAGAAAACCGCCTACACAGCAGGCGCAGGCAGCAACCCCATCTACGACGAAATCTTTGGCATGGCCCAAGGTGCCGAAGCCCAACGGGTGGCGGGTTCGCTATTCGGTTCTATGCAGCACGTTCCGGGTTCAATGGTCCCTAGTGAAACCCTCAGTTCCTACGTGTTCCCCTCTGGCGTAGGGATGTGGGCAGTTCCCACAACGTCTGGTTTAACCATGTCGGGGGCTGGCTTCTCGGCTTCTGCACCTCCCATGCGCCCGCGTAAGTTCTGGTTAATTGCGGATGCGGAACTGATCGTTTACGGCGCAACCGAACCTGATGCAACTGTCACCATTGGCGGTAAGGAAATTAAGCTGAACCCCGATGGCACCTTCCGCTTCCAGATGTCCTTCCAAGATGGATTAATTGATTATCCGATCAAAGCGGTTGCCGCAGATGGCGAACAAACCCGTTCGATCCAGATGAAGTTTACCCGCGAAACTCCTTCTCGTCACACCAACACGAAGGAAGAAGCCGTTCTCGAATGGTTTTAAATCGCCTTTGAAGTGTTGTCAGGTGTCGCTTCCTAGATGCCTAACTCTGTAAGCAAAACTCCCCGTTACTCTCCGGTAGCGGGGTTTTTTTAGTTCCGAGTTCCGAGTATGGGGGGAAGAAGGGAGTTGGGAATTGGGAGTTAGGGGTTGGGGAAGAAGGATGGGGGGATGGGGGGATGGGGAGGTGGGGGGAAGAAGGATGGGGGGATGGTTGAGTGTGGAGGCGATCGCCTTTTGTCAATACGACCCTACCCTAAACTAGACTCACTCCCCTAACTGAGTTTGGGATTTAGGTAACAATAACGGAAGAACCGATTGGATTCAGATAGAACGAATGGTATCTCAAACTCAATCTCCAGAACCAATAGAAACTCAGGATACTTGGCAAATTAAGCTGTTATACGATGGCGAGTGTCCGTTGTGCGTGCGGGAAGTAAATTTTTTGAGAAAGCGAGATGCTGGACGTGGGTTAGTGGCGTTTGTGGATATTGCCAGCGATCGCTATAATCCTCAAGACAATGGCGGCGTTGACTTTGAAACCGCAATGGGGCGCATTCACGCAGTTTTACCCGATGGCAGCACCGTTAAAAATATCGAAGTCTTTCGCCAAGTCTATGAAGTCTTAGGGATGGGATGGGTATACGCTGCCACCCGCTGGCCCATTATCGGCCCTGTTGTAGACTGGCTTTACGAACTCTGGGCAGACTGGCGACTCGCCCTAACCGGCCGCCCCGACTTGGCGACAATCAGCAAAAACCGCCTAGAATGCGACATTGAAGGGCGCTGTCGATAAGAGGATGGGGGAATGAAGGGAGTTGGGAATTGGGAGTTGGGGGTTGGGGAAGAAGAGGATGGGGGGATGGGGAGGTGGGAGGATGGGGGGGAAGAAGGGAATTGGGAGTTGGGAGTTGGGGGTTGGGGAAGAAGAGGATGGGGGGAAAGAAGGGAGTTATGGAAAAAGAGATAGGAAAACTTGATTATTAACTCAGCACTCTCTTCCCACTCAGCACTCAGCACTTTACACTCAGCACTCAGAGAAGCACTCAGCACTTTACACTCAGCACTCAGCTTTTAGCCGGATAGTACGTCAAATTATCAGTATGGAGCAAGAGGGGCGAAAAGCGCGAAGACTTGCAAATCGTCACAGGTGCAAAACCCTCTCGTTTGAGATAGTGGAAGTGAACTCATGAAGAAATGGTTATTCGTTGTTGGTTTAAGTAGCCTAGCGTTGCTTGGGGGTTGTGTTGCATCATCGGAGTCTAGCACCCCGCAAAGCCATGTTTTTAATCCCAGTCAGGTAGAAGTAGGCGATCGCATTTTAGGCCTAGAAGTGGCGGCTGTCGATGTATCTCCCTACCAAGAAAGGTATACCGGAACCGCGAAATTTAACGGCGAAGTCACGGTTAGCGGTAAGTTTGTCGCTAATGATAGTCATTTTGAAGGTGATACAGGCGTTCCCTGCTTCTACGTGGATGAAACCTCAGCCACGCAACTTCCCCGCTTTGTCGGTGACGAACGCATGTCTTGGTTCTGTTTTGATAACCCCGAAGTTGCTAAAACGGCTTTTGGCGGAAACAACCCAGTTCAAGAAAACGCGAAAATCGTTATCGACAACTATCAAATCGTCTACGCTCCCTCGGATGTTGTCAACCAGGCCACTTTTAAGCGGACCGTAGAGTAGAAGAGGATGGGGAGGTGGGGAGATGGGGAGATGGGGGGATGGTAGGTTTGCTTACACCTTGCATTAATTATGTTACCCGCCAGGGAATGAAGTCCACAGGCTTTTAGCCAAAGTCTTGAATAAGACTAAAACCCTTATCCTCTAGGATTTTAGTCCATTTTAATGGACTTGAGCGATTAGCCCGGAACTTGAGTTCCGGGCGAGGGTGAAAGTATCTACAATGAAGTTAAAGAGATCGCCGATCCAATCAAACCGACTTGTTGATTGAGGATAATATGGACAGGGACTTTTTCTAATAGGGGACTGACTCGACCTTTGTCTAGAAAAGCCTGGAGAAATTCTCCCTGTTTCATTAAATCAAGATTTTTCGCTGCAATACCACCCGCAATGTAAAGTCCGCCGTAGGGTAAGAGTTTAATAGCCAGGTTGCCAGCTTCAGCACCGTAGGCTTCAATAAACAGTTGCATGGTACGCTCAGAAAGGCGATCGCGCTTGGCGATGGCGGCGATGGAGATGGCGGCGGCGGGATCGACGGTTTTTTCTTGTCCGAGTTGCTGTTCCCAAGTTCTCACGATTTGACCAATTTCGGGAGATTCTGGCGCAATTTGTTTATCGCGTAAGAACTGGTAAATTGCGATGACGCCTTGTCCGGAAACCACCCGTTCTACAGAAATGTGGCTTAGGGAGTTGCGATCGCGCAGATACTTCAGCAATTCAAACTCTAACTCATTGCGCGGTGCAAAGTCTGCATGACCGCCTTCTGAGGAAAACACTTGATAGCGATCCTCTGACAAGCGAATTAAAAAGCCTTCCCCTAAACCCGTTCCTGCGCCAATAACAGCAATGGGGGCATTCGGATCGGGTTGTCCGGGTTGTAAAGTAAAAATATCCTGCTCTGATAATCCTAAAATGCCATAACCCACGGCTGCAAAATCGTTAATCAGGCGAACGTGGGGAATAGATAACTCTTGTTCTAAGTGTCGCGCATCGAGCAACCAAGGCAGGTTCGTCAGTTTTGCCGTATCCTTGACGATAGGACCTGCGATCGCCAAACACGCCTTTTCCGGTTGCGGTTGTTCCCCGGTTTGTGCGGATGCGGCTAAAAACTGCCGGATCATGGGAATTAGATCGGGAAACTCTTGGGAAGAGTACGCTGCTTGGTTTAAGGTGTGCAAACCTCCCGTCTTCTCGGATGCTTCGACTAATCTTAAAAAGGTTTTCGTACCGCCAATATCGCCAGCTAACAGTAAAGTCATACTGAATTATTTCTATTTCTGACCGCCGCTTGGCCATTGTAATCTAACGGCGCAACCTAAAATCAACCCTCTTAGGATCAATTGAATCGAAGGGTTGACTCGGTTTTGTCTAAATGGGAGGTATCGCCATTGAGTTCGAGTTCCCACCCTTCCTCTCGCCAAACCACTTTGACTAAACAGCACAGCGAAGCCTTAACTTCTGGCTTACCCGGAACTAAACCCCAGGTTGTGCCTAAGACGCTGGCACCATGTCCCACCAATAGCAGATTATCGGGAAATTCTGCTGCTAGCAACTGAGCAACTTCTCCCCCACGACGCATACAAGTTTCATCGGTTTCGGGATACTGGGGTTGCAAGCGCGAGGTATAGCTAAGATCGATACGCGGGTAGTCTTGTGCTAATTCTTGGGGGGATGCAGTTTCAGGAGTATTGCTCATCCAATCAGGATTCAGCCATTCGCACAAACCCCATTCTAGTTTAAGGGGTAAATCCAACGCCTCAGCAACTGCATGGGCTGTTTGTACGGTGCGTAAAAAGGGAGAGGCAAAAATATGCTGAATGCGTTCTGTTTTCAGGCGTTGCGCCAATTGTTCGGCTTGCACTAAGCCATCTTCCGATAATGGCGGATCGTAGCGACGTTTGGCAGTATCAAACCACTCAGGATGAACAAAATCAAGGCGGTTGGCATGTCTGGCGATCCAAATCGTTTGAGTCATGGGTGCTATCCAACAAGTTAGCAGTTCTAGCCTACTGTATTGTTTCAGCGTTAAGAGAAGGCGATCGCGCTGACTCAATGCACCAATCCAATACACCCGATAAGATTGAAATTTGGTCGCTATTTTATTCTTCCCCTATGGTCGCTACCGCATCTGTTCCTAAATTAACGGTTCCGGGTCCTGCTGTCACAACCCCGTTAGGACGCAGCCTCAGCGCCTTTCGCTTTGCAACTGACTCTATCGGCTATTCTCGCCAACTGTTTCAAGCTTATGGCCCTCTAGTTTCCCTGGTTCAAGGGGGAGGAACCCATCTTTACTCGCCGCTTCCCAATTGTCCGGGAACGGTTCTCGCCTATGGCCCGGAATTGGTTCGCCAAGTGACTTCGCAGCATGAGGTTTATCATAAACATCCGCTATCGGGCAAAATGTACCGCAAGCGACATCTTTCCGAACGGACGGAACCTTTAAAGCATTTTGCGGTAGGTTTGTTTGGGGTTAATAACAGCGCGCATACGCAACAGCGCCGCCTGGTAATGCCTGCGTTTCACAAACAGCGAATTGAGTCTTATCGGGATGATATTGTGACGATTACTCATGCTGTTCTAGAACAGCTTCCGGTAGGGGAAGTTTGCGATATTGCAGGGGTGATGCGCCTGTTAACGATGCGGGTGGCCAGTCAGACGCTGTTTGGTTACGATATTGGCGAAAGCAATGCCGGAAAACTCTTGCAGGAAAGCTTAGGGATGATGGCAAAACCGTTGATGGTGTTATTGCCTTTCGATATCCCTGGATTGCCCTATCATCGCTTTCTCAATTTAATTTCGCAACTTGATGACGAGATGCGATCGCTCATTGCTCGCAAACTCGAACAAGGCTCAGAAACCCCTGATGTCCTCTCTATGCTGTTATCGGCGCGGGATGCCGAAAATGGTCTAAAACTCACTGAAGACGAACTCCTGGGTCACGCAGGCGTCTTCTTTGCTGCCGGACATGAAACCAGTTCCAATGCTTTAACCTGGACTTTATTCTTGCTCTCCCAACATCCCCAGGTAGCAGCAGATTTATTAGACGAACTCGATAGCCTGTTGCACGGCGAAGCGCCGACTATTGAGCAGTTGCAGCAGTTACCACTATTGGAACGGGCAATTAAAGAGTCGATGCGCGTATTATCTCCCGTTCCTTGGAATGGTCGGGTTACTTCTCAAGATACCACCCTGGGCGGTTACGATCTGCCCGCAGGGACTGAAGTGTTTGTCAGTATCCATCAAACGCACCACATGAGCGAAGTATATCCACAGCCGGAGAAGTTCGATCCGGATCGCTGGATAACCCAGGAACCGACTAATTTTGAATACAATCCATTCAGCGCTGGATCGCGAACCTGTATCGGTGCAGCCTTTGCGATGATGGAGATTAAGTTAGTTCTAGCCATCTTGTTACAGCGCTATCGCCTGCAATTAATTCCACGTCTTAAAGTCGATGGGGTGGGTTTAATTGTGATGGCACCCCAAGGCGGAATGCCTGTGGTTGTCTATCCCCAGGATCGCAACTTTGCTCAAGGGGTGGGTGGCGTGCGAGGGAATGTGCGCGAGATGGTGGAATTACCACAATAGACGCGATCGCACTCAATGAGGTGAGTTTATCCCATTGATTTGTGAGCGGTGAAAGGGTAAAGCGATCGCACTCAACTGAAAAGTTGAAAACGCTTGTTTGCGAACCGTATATTTTTTTAAATCTCAGTCTAAAGCAGTAGGTTTTTTATTGAAGAATTCGCTACTCAAGATTAGATTAACAACCTTAGATAGATTTGTCAATTAATGTCAGCAAATCTTCATCAATTGACCTTCATTCATGAAGAAATTACTGTACAATTACGGGCAAGGTTTAACGTCAGTGTAGTTTTAGCGATCGCCAGAATTTCAGTCTATTCGCTTTGGCAGCATCATGACCTTTGGGTTAATGCTTCTCTGCTTGTGTTGAAGTCATTGTAATCAAGTCTCCTGTTGAGTTGTTTGGAGCTAAAAACTGACGCGTTCTTAAGTATAAATCAGGGAGACTAAAAGGATGCAAAAAGTATCCGTCATTATTCCAGTCTACAAGGCTGAAGATTATATCGCGTCTACGGTACAGTCTGTTCTCGATCAGAGTTATAAAAACTTTGAGCTAATTATTGTTGATGATGGTTCTCCCGATCGGAGTGTAGAGATTTGCCAACAATTTAGCGACCCTAGAATTGCAATCGTTCGTCAAGAAAATCGGGGAGTTGCGGCTGCTCGCAATACCGGAATTCGCCAAGCAACTGGAGAATATATCGCCTTATTAGATGCTGACGATTTGTGGCTTCCCGATAAACTAGCCAAGCATGTTGAACATCTCAATACCTCTCCAGAAGTGGGAGTCAGTTTTAGTCGTTCTGCTTTTATTGACCAAGAGGGCAACCCATTAGGCATTTATCAGATGTCTAAGCTTAAAGATGTGACACCCCTCGATCTTTTGTGTCGTACCCCCATTGGTAATGGTTCGGTAGCGGTAATTCGGAAAGAGGTGTTTGAAGCAATCCGATTTCAAGATAATCTTTATGGCACTCCCGAAGACTTTTATTTTGATGACGATCGCCAACTCCACCCCTCAGAAGATGTAGAATGCTGGTTGCGGATGGCGATTCAAACCGATTGGCAGATTGAGGGATTAGCAGAAGCCTTAACTCTATATCGGGTGAACCCTCAAGGCTGTTCGGCACAATTGGTAAAAAAACTGCACTCCTGGGAAACCCTGATCGAAAAAGTCCGATCCTATGCAGCCGAACAGATGGCGCAGTGGGAAAAGCCAGCAATGGCTTACCAACTCAGACACTTAGCGCGTAGGGCTGTTACTTTAGGAGATGGTGCAACCGCCGTCAAATTCTCTCATCGCGCCCTATCAACCTATAGCGCGATCGCCCTTGAAGAGTTACCCCGTACCTTTTTAACCGTATCCGCCTCCTACTTACTCTGGCTGCTGCCCAAGTCGCTGTATCATACCCTGCAAAACTTGGCGATCGATCTGGTAGGATCTATCCAGAAACGCCGGATCTTGCAAGAGCGAGCTTAAGATGAGTCTGTAGAACTCAGATCTTGCACCATCCTGAGTAAGACCTGAGAAACCGGGTTTCTCGACAAAAAATTAAGGGTTTCAGCTTGAGCAATTGGCAAGAAACCCGGTTTCTGGCACCGGTGCAAGATCTGATTAGAATAAACGCGGCGCATCCTATGACAAGTATAAGCTTTAAGTTTTTGAGCAAGCGTTTAGCGGTGTCTCTGGTGTTGCTGTAGCAGGAGAACCGGGAAAACGCCCCTACTTATAGTTAGTCATTGTGCTGGATGAACCCTTATGCCTGTCGAGTTATTTGCGATCGCCCTCCGAGTTGTCGGAAGCCTAATTATCCTAGCGGTGGGAATATTCGGTGCAAAAATTATAACTCGCTGCTTTCCTAAATCCAGTTCCTGGCTATCTCAGCGCTTGGGTAAAACCCTTTACTTTAGCTTGGTGTTAGCGTTCAGCGCGATCGCCTTCAGCAGACTTGGCTATTCTGTGCCGAATTTGCACTCACTTTTAGATTCTCCCGAAATTACCCTAGCGAGCAATTTTCGCCCCAATATCCTCTTAGGACGGGCAAATGTCGCTATTGGTGGAGGGGGATACGTGACAGGCGTATATCCCCACCCCACCCAAAAAGACCTGGTTTACATTAAAACCGACGTGGGCGGCTATTATCGCTGGAACCCGCGTAACGAAACCTGGATACCCCTCACCGATCACTTTAATTTAGATGAAAAACACTACTATGGCGGAGAAGCGATCGCCCTAGACCCAAATAACCCCAATCTGGTGTATATTGCAGCAGGCGATCACCTGTGGCGAGAAGAACCGGGAAGCTTATTTAAATCGAGCGATCGCGGCGAGACTTGGACAAAACTCGATCTAGACTTACCAATGGGGGGAAATGACAATAAACGCTGGGCAGGAGAACGCCTAGCCGTTAGCCCCACTAACTCCCAGATTATCTTATTCGGTTCCCGGCGCGACGGCTTGTGGAAATCCCAAAATGCAGGTCAGTCTTGGCGACAAATTAAAGACTTTCCAGGGAAACCCGAACGAAATATTGGCATTCTCTGTATCGTTTTCGATCCGGTACAAGCAGGCGTCGTCTATGCCAATGCTTATGGTGATGGGGTTTATCAGTCCACCGACTTTGGCGAAAATTGGCGCAAACTCGAAAATAGTCCAAAAACCGTCAATCAAATGGGAGTTGCTAGCGATCGCACCCTCTACATTACCAGCACGCGATCGCCCAAAGTCAGCAAATACGCCAACGGCACCTGGGAAGATATTACCCCCAAAACCGACGACGCCCCCTTTAACGGCCTCAGCGTCAACCCCAACCGCCCACAAAACGTCCTAGCCAGCATTGGCGAACAACCCTATAACCGCACCTTTCAAACCACCGACGGCGGGAAAACCTGGAAAGAAATTAAGCGCAACCTGAATAACACCGTGTCCTGGTGGGATGGCATTATGCTAAAACATCCCTGGGTAGCCGGGTTAGCCTTCGATCCGCAAGTTCCAGGGCGCGTTTGGCTAACCGACTGGTACGGAACTTGGCGTACCGATGATATTAATGCAGCCACGGTAAACTGGACAAACTACGTTCAAGGTCATGAAGAAGTCGTCGTCTTTTCAATGATCTCTCCCCCGCGAGGCCCCTTACTGGTTAGCGGCGTTGCAGATGTGGACGGGTTTGTCCACGATCGCGGTTTAGAACAATTTCCCAGTCACAAGTTTGGCAAAAGCGGCCCCGAATTTCAAGGAACTTACGGACTCGCCTACGCCTACAACCAACCCTCAAACTTAGTGCGGGTGGGTGGCAACCAGTGGAACAATGAATATTCTGGGGCGACTAGTCGCGATAGTGGTAAAAGCTGGCAAAAGTTCGCCACTTTTCCCCCGGAAACCATGCCTTTAAGAGTTGCCATGTCTGCAACCAATCCTAATCTGTTTGTCGTGACAACCAGCGGGAAACCGCCTATTCGGACAGCGGATAGCGGCAGAACTTGGACAACGGTGAAAGGCTTACCCGATGGGCCAGGAGGGCCGTGGAATTGGCTTCAGTCGCTAGCCGCAGATGGTACAGACGGTCAGACGTTCTATTATTACTACAACAATACGGTGTTTCGCAGTACCGATGGCGGCGCAACGTTTTCTCCCGCCTCGGAGATTAATGGGCGAAATCTGTGGCACGTCCTGGAAACGATACCCGGAGAAAAGGGGGAAGTTTGGCTGGGGTTAGACGATCGCGGCCTGCATCGCTCGACCAATGGCGGCGAATCATTCCGTAAAATTGAGACGGTGGAACGGGCGCATTTAGTCAGTTTTGGCAAACCTCGACCTGGTAGCAACACGCCTGCATTGTATATCTACGGTCGGGTGACAGGTCAGGGAGATGGGATTTTCCGATCTTTGGATAAGGGACAAACCTGGACGCGCATAGGCGATCGCGATCGCCCCATCGGTCGCATTCCCAACACTCTAGAAGCCAGTTGGCAAGAATACGGCCTAGTCTTTATCGGCACCAATGGCCGAGGCATTTACTACGGTTCAATGCGCTAACACAGTTAGTGTCGTCTGTCCGCTGTTAAATGACTCTCCGAACCAGGGAATACTAAGTTTGACCCCCAAACTATCTCACTTCCTATGAGTGCCCCATCCATTCGTCTGGCTAACTATGACATCACTGAGCAAATCTACGCGGGTTCTCGCACGCTGGTGTATCGAGCAGTCTGTCAGACGGATCGGACTCCGGCGATCATCAAGCTACTGAAACATGAACAGCCCAGCTTCAATGAACTGGTGCAGTTTCGCAACCAGTATACCATTACCCAAAATCTGAATATTCCGGGCATTGTCCAACCCTGGAGCCTGGAGCCGTATTGCAATGGCTATGCCCTGGTGATGGAAGACTTTGGCGGCATCTCCCTACAACAACTGACCCAGGGGCGATCGCTGCCTGTAGAACAATTCTTTGCGATCGCCCTGCAACTAGCAGACATTCTGCACCAGTTACACCAGTGTCGGGTAATTCACAAAGACCTCAAACCTGCCAACATTCTGATTCACCCTGAAACGCAACAGGTAAAGCTGATTGACTTCTCGATCGCCTCGCTGTTACCCAGAGAAACCCAGGAGATTCAGAGTCCCAATGTGCTAGAAGGAACGCTGAGTTACCTGTCGCCGGAGCAGACTGGACGGATGAACCGGGGTATTGACTATCGCAGTGATTTCTATTCGTTAGGTGTGACGTTTTTTGAACTGCTGACCGGGCAATTGCCGTTTCAGTCTCACGATCCAATGGAGTTAGTACACTGTCATCTAGCTAAACAGCCGCCCTCAGCCTGCGATGTCAACCCTGAGTTGCCGTTGATGTTGGGCGAAATCATCTGTAAGCTGATGGCAAAGAATGCAGAAAACCGTTACCAGAGTGCATTAGGACTGAAGTATGACCTGATGCAATGCCAGCAAACAGGGCAATCTGGTGACAAATCCACCAGGTTTGAGTTAGGACAACGTGATGTGTCCGATCGCTTTCTCATTTCCGAAAAGCTCTATGGACGAGAACAGGAAGTCGAAACGCTGCTGGAGGCATTTGGACGAGTTGCCAACGGTGCTTCTGAACTGTTGCTGGTGGCTGGTTTTTCTGGGATTGGCAAAACTGCGGTAGTGAATGAAGTCCACAAACCTATCACCCGACAGAACGGCTATTTCATCAAAGGGAAGTACGATCAGTTCAATCGCAATATTCCGTTTTCAGCCTTTGTCCAAGCTTTTCGCAGCTTGATGGGACAAATTCTCAGCGCATCGGATATAGAACTCGCTCGCTGGAAGGAGGAAATCCTGGCTACTGTTGGTGAAAACGGACAAGTTCTGATTGAAGTCATTCCCGAACTAGAATACATCATTGGTTCTCAACCCCCGGTAATTGAGCTAGTGGGTAGTGCGTCTCAGAATCGATTTAATCTGTTGTTTGGCAAATTTATTCAGATATTTACGAAAAAAGAACATCCCTTAGCAATCTTTCTCGATGATTTACAATGGGCTGATTCTGCTTCTTTGAATCTTTTGAAATTGTTGATGAGCGAGTCAGAAACAGGCTATCTCCTCGTCCTCGGAGCTTATCGGGATAATGAAGTTTTTCCAGCCCATCCGCTGATGCTAACCCTAAATGAGATTAGACAACAAGGTGTCAATCTCAATACCATCATGTTAGCTGCTTTGAATGAATCAGATATTACCTGTTTAATTGCCGATACATTGCAATGTTCCAATAATATCGCTGCGCCACTTTCGCACTTAATCTATCAAAAAACTCAGGGAAATCCATTTTTCACCATTCAGTTTTTGTACGGACTGTACGAGGAAGAATGTATTATTTTCAATCCTTCCTCCGGCTATTGGCAGTGCGATTTAACCCAGGTGAGACAGTTAGCGCTGACGGATGATGTTGTGGAATTTACGATCCGACGATTGCAGAGGCTACCAGAAGCAACACAGCAAGTATTAAAGCTAGCAGCTTGCATTGGCAATCGATTTGATTTAGAAACATTGGCAGTAGTCTGTGAAGCTACTCCAGAGAGTGTAGCAGCAGACTTATGGCGATCGCTGCAAGACGGGTTAGTGATTCCCGAAAACTCCACCTACAAGTTTTTCCAAGGAAAGGGACATGATGTAGAGGCGGTTGATAATATTACTGTTAGTTATCTGTTTCTTCATGACCGAGTGCAGCAAGCTGCTTACTCTCTGATTCCTGAGACTTTGAGACAAGCAACCCACTACCAAATTGGTAAACTTCTGTTGGCTAATGTTTCGCCAGAAGAACAAGGGAGCAAAATTTTTGCGATCGTCAATCACTTAAATGAGGGCTTTGTACTGCATCAAAGCCAAGAAGAACGTTCAGAACTGTTACAACTAAACTTGATTGCCGGGAGAAGGGCCAAAGAATCTACTGCCTATGGAGTTGCTGTTAACTATTTTACAGTCGCTAAAAGCTTGTTACCTGACGATAGTTGGCAGCAATGTTATGAGAAGACCTTAGATGTTTATTTTAATCTCGCAGAAGTCAAATATTTGTCTGGAGATTTTCAATCTTCTCTCGTCATAATTGAAACAATTTCTAGCTTTGCCAGACAACAGGTTGAAAGGGCTGAAGCGTTTAACCTTGCAATTTTGATGTTCACATTGCAAGGTCAGTATCTCCAAGCCCTTGAGTATGGACAAAAAGCCTTGTCTTGCTTGAATTTTGATTTATCAGAAATAGACTTACCAGAGAAACTTGAATCTTACCAACGTGAGATTGAATTGAAATTAGGCAATCGCCCAATAGAGCAGCTAGTTGATGAACCAGAGGCCACCGATCCAGAAAAACGCCTGATTATCAAAATCTTAAATAATTTAATCGTACCCGTTTATGTTCTTCAAAAGGGAGAGCTATACTTTATCGTCGCCTTATCGATGGTTTCAGTATCTCTCAATTTTGGTGTAGTAGCTGAATCAGGAAACGGATTTTCAGCCTACGGAATGTATCTCGGATTTTATCAGAGAAATTATCAATCTGGTTATGAATTTGGAGTCCTGGCAGAAAGTTTAGCCAAACGATTTAAGCAAGCAGAAAATCTATGTAAAGCTTGCTATATGCTGGGGAATAATCTGCTTTCCTGGGTGCGTCCCTTGCGTTGCTCCGTGCCTATTTTCGACCGAGGATTAGTGGCTGGACTACAGTCTGGGGAGATGGTTTTCTCTGGTAATCTTTTGATGTACAAGCTGCTCAATCCATTTTATGCAGGAGAAAGCCTATTAGAAATTCAGCAAAATCTTCCTGAATATTTAGAATTTTGTGCCAAGAAACTTAACTATCAGTTGCCTGTAGATGTGCTGTCTGGATTAAACATGGCGCTTGCCGAACTTACAGCTAGTGGTGCTGAAAATCTCCCGACTGAGCAGCAGCACCTTGAAGTATGCAAGAACAACAACAGTGATTATGCAATTTGCCACTATTTGCTCCTAAAAACAAAGATTTTGTGTTTTTACGGGCGCTATGAAGAGGCATTAAAATCGGCTCAAGGGGCTGAAGAACTCGTGGGTACAATTATTGGGAAATATCAGGTTGCAGCTATCAATTTTTATCAATCGATTGCTCTAGCTGAATACTGCCGGGTTCATGCTCTAGGTTTAGACAATAGTTACATCCAAAAAGTTAAATCAAACCAAGCACAACTGAGTCTATGGGCCGCAAGTTGTCCTGAAAACTTTGCTCATAAGTACGATCTCGTGAATGCCCTTCTAAGCGTTTTATCAGGACAGAAAACAGAAGCTATTGAACTATTTGATAGCGCGATTACTGGGGCTGAAATCAATGGCTACCTTCAAGAAAAAGCTTTAGCAAGCGAACTTGCAGGCAAATTTTGTCTTGAATGGGGCAAACAGAAATTTGCCGCAGGCTATATACAAGAAGCCTACTATTGTTACGAAAAATGGGGTGCAAAAGCCAAAATTATCGAGTTAGAAAAATGCTATCCCCAACTCCTGACTCTCATCTTACAGCCCACTCGTTCGACTCTCTCTATTAACGAAACTATCATCCCCTTGGTGACTGCCAACTCTACTACTGAAGCTACTTCTAGTAGCAGTGTCTCAGATACTCTAGATTTAACAGCGGTTCTCAAAGCTTTCCACACTATTTCAAGCGAAATTGAATTTGAAAAACTGCTTTCATCGTTACTGAAAATTATTATTGAAAATGCTGGAGCTGATAAATGTGTATTAATGTTGTGGCGAGACAGTCACTTGCTCATTAAAGGCTCAATTACCCAGGAAACACAGCCCGTTGTGTTGCAGAACATTCGGGTTGAAGAGAGTCAAAATATACCCCACAAACTCATTTACAAAGTCAAGCACAGTCATCAAACTGTTGTGTTGATGGATGCCACAGCAGATCCGATATTAGCCAATGACCCGTATATTGTGCGTCAACAGCCTCAAAGTATCTTGTGTAGTCCAATTTTACATCAGCGCAAGTTGATGGGCATTTTATATCTGGAAAATAGTTTAATCAGGGGGGCATTCACGAGCGATCGCGTCGAAATACTGAATTTAATTTGCGCTCAAGCTGCTATTTCTCTAGAAAATGCTCGACTTTATGAGTCTGCTCAGGAATATGCTCAAAAGTTAGAACAAGCACTCACTAATTTACAAAATGCCCAATTGCATATAGTTCAAAGTGAAAAAATGTCTGCGTTGGGTAATTTAGTCGCTGGCATTGCCCATGAAATGAATAATCCATTGGGCTTTATCTCTGCTACTCTGCAACAAACTAAACCCAATTTAGCTGACCTGACTGAACATCTCAAGCTCTATCAAGCAGCTCTTGAAAAACCTGGCGAGCAAATTCAAGACCATGCTGAAGAAGTTGATTTAGAGTATCTGTTAGCAGACTTACCGAAAACAATCGATGCAATGGTTATGGCGTGCGACAGATTGAAAAATATTAGCACTAGCCTGCGGATATTTTCCCGTGCTGACAAAGATTACAAAGTCCAGTTTAATATACATGAGGGCATTGACAGTACAATTTTAATTCTCAAGCATCGCCTCAAAGCTAACGAACATCGTCCAGCCATTGAAGTCATTACTAACTATGGCAATTTACCTTTAGTGAATTGTTTTCCTGGACAATTAAATCAAGTATTTATGAATGTTCTTGCTAATGCTATTGATGCGTTAGAAGAGATAAATATTGGGAAGAGTTTTGCAGAGATTCAAACTAATTCTAATCGCATCACAATCACGACATCAATCATAGATCGCCAATCCGTCAAAATATCAATTGCTGATAATGGCAAAGGTATGAGTGCAGAAGTCAAAGAAAAAATATTTGACCATTTATTTACGACTAAGGCGGTCGGTAAAGGGACGGGATTAGGATTAGCGATCGCCCGCCAGATTGTAGTGGAAAGACATGGTGGCAGCATTGAAGTGCAATCTGAGGTCAATCAGGGAACTGAATTTTCGATCCGATTGCCCATCCAGGGTTGATATTAGCAAAGGGCATGGGCGATCGCAGGAATTAGCCCTTAGCGTACATTGGAAGTTCGACTGCTACTCCCACCCCTTGTTCGGCGGCTTTTTGGGGAATTTTAACCCGGTGCTGTTCGCTTTGAAAACCAAGCGTGAATGAACAGGGTTTGGAAAAACAATACCGGAGTATCGAAGCCACCCGCTGTGATTATTGCTTCGACTTCAGATGGTGTTAAAGTCGCGATGTGTAAATTCCAACCAGCACGCATCTTTTCGATGTCTTCCTCACTCCAGCCGGAGCCTCGCATTCGCAGCCAAACTTCAATCAAGCTCTGATAAACCGGAGGCGACAGACCCAGAACCAAATCGGCATTGATCAAAACTCCACCAGGGTGAAGGCGTTGCGCGATTTGTCCGAAAAAGTGGCTCCGCTCTTCGGCTTGCTTTAAGAACTGAGAGACCAATAGGCAAGTCGCCGCATCGAACAGGTCAGATGCGGGCAGTGAATCGAGATAACCTTCGTGGAACGTGCAACGTGGGGCGATACCGCTTTGTTCGGCTTTTTGACGACAAATATCCAGCATCGCCGGTGCCGGCTCGACAGCGGTGAACTGCCATTGCGGAAAGGCTTGCGCCAGAACGATCATTTCCGTTCCGGTTCCTGCACCAACGCACAGAATCCGTGCATCAGCCGGAAGCTCTGAGAGAATCAGGCACATTAACGAGAATAGTGCCTCGCGCCCCGCCAAAAGATCGGTTTGCTGGTCGTAGGAAGCAGCGGCCTTTTGGTCGAATAAAATGGGTGGCTGTTGATTTTGCATGATGAAAGCGAATGGGGCGGCGATTCATAGTTTTACAGGTTGAATGTTGCGATAACATCCTTGTTTGGAGTATTCACACGCAGTTTCCGGCGAACGGCGCTGACTCAAGTGGCATCCCGCTAAAGCACATCCAGAAGATATCGTTCTTTCTTAACCCCTCACCCCCATCTCCCAATTCCCTTCTTTCCCCACTCAGCACTCAATTGCAAAATCTAGCGCTAAAATATCCAGCAAAACAGGTTTAATCAACTCTTGCACGATTGCCTGGTGTTCGGGATGGGGGCCGTAATTTTCTAAGGCGGCTCGATCGACAAACCGAACCACTAAGCCATG
Organism: Desertifilum tharense IPPAS B-1220; assembly: GCF_001746915.1. Classification (NCBI taxonomy): domain Bacteria; kingdom Bacillati; phylum Cyanobacteriota; class Cyanophyceae; order Desertifilales; family Desertifilaceae; genus Desertifilum; species Desertifilum tharense. The sequence goes on along the minus strand of NZ_MJGC01000077.1, from coordinate 147,476 downwards.
CGTAAAGCCTTTAGACCGTTCGCAAAAGTTTTCCCCACAGCTTAGGTCTACAATTCCGGGAATCTTATCCTGCAAGCTTTTGAGGGCTTCTATAATTGTGGCGATCGCTTCTGGGGAGGTGTCTGGCTGCCACTTAAACAAAACAATATGCTCAATCATGCTTTAAATTGCGTCAAACAAAACCGTCGTCATATAATTGTCAGCCCATTCTGGCCCAAAGGCTTTTTCTAAAACCCGTCGAGTTTTATCATTTTGTTGTTGTTGCAAGCAGTAGCGACGCTGACCTTCTAGGGATTCTAAGGTTTGTTCTTCAGAACTGGGTGGCTGCGCGATCGCGTTTTGGCAATGAATGTCCACAAATGATTCTACCCGTTGCAGAAACCGGGCATCTTCTGCGGGGTCAGCCGGACGGATAAACAGACAATACTCCGAGAAGATATCGCCCCAAGGGGGTAACTCGCGAACTTGGGAAAATTCTGGGTTGGGTAAAGCGTTTAAAGCCTGTTGATAGTTTAAGGGTAAAGTGCGATCGCGTCCTGTGGGAGACAAATCTGCGATCGCGGCGCTAATTTGTCCGCGTCCCCCCACCAAATCGCAACCAAACAAAGGAATAGCATACTCTGGACGGGGAAACATAACGCAGTGCAAAATATCCAACATCGTCCCCACCCTAGCCAACTCTAGGTGAATTTTGCGAAACTGCGGCGTTTGAAAGCACTTGTTTTCAATAATCAGCTTTTCGCCCTCCAAACGCCCTTCCACATACCCCAGTTCGCTAGGTAACTCGTAGGGAGAAAGGTCAAGATGCGTCTGCCACACCCGTTCCAGCATATCCGCTAGCTGGCGGATCAGGGGGTGTTGCTGTTCTCGCAATGAGGGTTGTGAGGTTCCTACCATAATGCCCGAATCGTTATTTTGGGTTCTTTCCCAGAATAAAGCGAAGCGGGGAGCGTTGCTAGTCCTTATGGCTGAGTGCGATCGCTTTTCCTGATCGTCCGAGGTGCGATAGCGAAGCGCTGCTGCGTTAGAGGAGCGGCTCTGAAAGAGCTAGCGCCGATTGTCAGTTGGGGGATGAGTACCTATCAGAAGCTGCTGCAACGATTTGTTAGCCAATTTCCAGCTCAATAGCTCTGGAAATATCCGCGATTTCTCTAGAGATCATCTTATATTCTTCGGAAATTTGTTCTTGGCTCTTGTTAGCGAGAAAGAAGAGCTTTCCAGAAGCAGTAATAATAAGCTCTACTAAGCGTAATTCCGGATTAATCTGGTTAACAGAAACCCACCTCTCAATTGCCTTACTTGAAAGCCCTAACAGCTCTTCTTTCTCCCATCGTTTACGGTTCACTATCTGAAGAATTTGCCTTTGAGCTGCAATGCGATTATTAAACTCGTTCATGTTCTTTAGCTTTTTCTACTAAGTTATACATCCACTTATGTATTTCATTTAGTCGGCGGAGCGTAGTATCTATTTCATCATCTGTTATGTTTTTGCCGTACCCCCTTGTGCATAATATTCTAGCTCTCTCTAAAATATGGTATGTATCTAATGCAAGTGGAATACTATTAACTCCCAAGCGAAGCGCGGAGTTCCTAGAGAAGTCAGGTTGTTCTATGACACCAAGGGAGAAGCAGGTTGCAATATTTCTTATACTTAAAAACACAGTAGACAAATCAAACACTCTACTATTGTTACTTGTAATTATCGAAGCATGAGCTTCACGAAACAGTGAAAAGAACTTTTCACAGTCTCGAACACAGTTTTTATAATTTTCTGGGGTTCCCAAGACTTTTAGATAGTCAAGTTTGTCTGATGAAAAAAGAAGCCGTGACTCAAGTGATAGATGCCATGCAAAAGGATTACCTTCCAGCCAAAGTTCTTGAATTCTCTTGTAAGAATAGACTGAGAAAGTATTTGGATCGATACGAGAGTCATAACTTTCTACAATTGCCAGGATATCAATGTCTGAGCCTAGAGATATCTCTCCACGGCATATGGAACCGAATCCATAAATATGCATAACTAGCGCCGATTAAATCGTTTGATAAGAATTGACATAAAAAAGCCAAAGGCAACTAACCTGATAAATAAGATTACTGTGAGGTATGAACTCGGATAATTTGATGGAGAGAGCGTTCCGAAAAAGATTTGGGGTGCCTTAAAAACTGATTGTATATAGCTATCAATACGCTGATAATCTTTAAATACAAAAACATCACTTAAAGTCATGAGAACAAATATAATAAGAATTGCTCGTACTAGCTTCCAAAGACTTTCACCGTTACCCCATATAAGATCAAGCAATTTAAATTGAACCCATTGCATAAATGCTTTAACCCGTTCCCATCCCTTATATTTGTTCCTGTAATAGGTTGAATTATCGTGCCACGACTTATACAAGTGTTCTTCAGTAGCTTTTAGCTCTACGCTCATTGCTTTATTAGCAGATTCTGCATCTCCGAGAGATTGGTAATTCATTCGGAGTGACCGTGCAAACTTCAGCTTGAGATTTTCTTCCTCTGGGCACTCTTGATCCAAAATATATTTGTCGATAAATGTTTTCTCAAAAGTGGCATACATAAATTCACAATTAGTGAACTTCGCACCGGATAAATTAGTTCCAACAAAACGACATCCAGTGAAGTCGCATGTATCAAACTGACAGTTCCGAAGATAGCAAGTGTCAAAGATTGAATAACTGAAATCAATTTTAGTAAACTGCTTTTTCAAGGCAATGAGACGAATGAACAGTTGGTTTTTAAATTCCTCATTAGAAACGTCAGTATCGAATTTTTTATCTACCTGGTGAACTCTATTGCTTTCAGACAGCATTGGTGGTTCTCTGACTAAGTATTGTTAGAACGCAGCTTTTCATATGTTATCTTGTATCAATCTAGATAGGCAACCAGCTTTCATCAGAAGGATTGGTGTTTGTGTCTAACTATAGATTAGATAGATTTTTTCCGCATAACACCTCTATCGGGCTGATAGCTATACTTCCACTCCAATTTCCCTCTGATTCATCCCCCGATTTAACAACACCTATTATTCTTGAGCAAGTGGTGTGACAGTTAGATACGTTAACTATTCCTCATGTATACTTACTCGTCACTTATCAAGACCGCAATCTTCCCGAACGTAAAATACTGACAATTAGCCAGAGTCCTAAGAAACTTGCAGCCGCAAATAAGGCATTGCTGGGTACGAGTAATTGGGCGGTTTGGGCTTTTGCGGAAATAATTGCCGCACCCATAATTAGAGAACCGACGACAATACTAAACGAGAGACGATTGGCAGAATCATCTAAGCTGCGACGTAACGGGTCTAAATCTCGCAGCGTTAAATTCCAGTGCATTGTCTCCGAGGTCATCCTATCCAGCAACAACTCTAATTGTCGGGGAGATTGCAACGACAAACTCTTCACATCTAAAGCGGTTCTGAGTAGCGTTTGTAAGGGGTCATCCCCTAAAAGCTGTCGCCGGAATAAGTCGGTAATCAGCGGTTTAATCTGATCTAAGAGATTAATTTCGGGGTCAAATGTCCGCGCTACTCCTTCTAAATTGGCTAGCGCTTTGGCATATAAGCCCATGCTACCCGGTAAAATTACTTTATTGTTGCGCGAAACATCTAAGACTTCATAAATGACTTCGCTAAACTTAATTTCCGAGAGGCTGAGGTTGTAATATTTCCGCAGCATTCGGTCATAGTCGCTTTCTAAACGGGCGAGATTAACGCGCGGGCTAGACTCGGCCAGTTGTAAGGTTAATTGGGCGCAGCGCTGAGAATCAATATCGACAATTGCCAATAACATCTCGGTGAGAATTTGCTGGGTGCGCGGGTCTAAACGCCCAATCATGCCACAATCTAATAAGGCAACGCGACCATCATCGAGATAGAACAAATTGCCGGGATGCGGGTCGGCATGGAAGAAGCCATCAATGTAGATTTGTTGGAAGAAAGCGCGGAATAGCAGCGTGGTGACGGCGCGACGCTGTTCGGCGACAACGGCGGCATCGGTTGTGCCATTGGTTCTCGAACCTGCCAAATGCTGGGAGGCCGATAGACTCGAAGAGAGGATGGGTACGCCGTCTAGCCACTCCATCACCAGGAGTTTCTTGTTGGTTAGGTTCCAGTAGATTTGAGGAACAACAACTTGTTTGGGGTCAAACCAACGGCTGGTGGAGAGGTTGCGGCGGAGTTGGTCTGCAAAGCTGGCTTCTTGGGTAAAGTCTAGTTCTGCGAGTAAGGCTTTGCTAAATTCATCGGCTAAAGCCACGAGGTCAAAATCAGACCCAAAATCGCTGATTGAAACGAGTTCTGCTAATCCCTTAATTAAAGCGATATCCTGGGCAATCACCAAATCAATACCCGGCCGCTGCACTTTAATGGCGACTTTACGACCATCGGCTAGCGTCGCTTTGTGGGTTTGGGCGATGGAACCGGCGGCGACGGGTTGGGGGTTGAGTTCTGCGAAGATTTCTTCTAAAGGGCCGTTTAACTGCTGGCGAATTAGAACCTCGATTTCTGGCCAAGCGACGGCGGGAACTTGCGCTTGCAGGGTAGAAAGGGCATCAATATAGCGCCCTGGAAGCAAGTCAGGACGGGTACTGAGGAGTTGTCCTAACTTGACATAGACGGGCCCCAACTCAATGAGGATGTTTCGCAGAACTTCCGGTGAGGGTAACTGGGGTTTGCTGGCTTTACCCCCTGTGAGTAGACCTCTCATGTAGTCCCAGCCGTTGCGGAAGACTACTTCTAGGATCTCTCTTTGCCGAGAACTCGTTTTGGTAAGGGATAGCATAATTAAGGGGTTAGAGGTGGGAGTATGGGCAGCTTAGAGGAGGTGGTGGTATTGCGGGTTATCTTTGATTTGACCTAGCACTTTTTTGATGTCTTGGGTGCGGTCTTTTTTAACGATGAGGGTGACATTGCGATCGCGCACAACGACAATATCCTCTAAACCGATTGTAACGATAACTTCATCTTCTGCCGTGTTGTAGAGAATCGCATTGGTGCTATCTAAACAAACATGATTGGCGAGTTCGACATTGGGTTGGTCGCCTTGCAATAGGCGAGACATGGCATTCCAGTCTCCCAAGTCATCCCACCCAAAATCGGCAGGTAGCACGTAAGCCAGTTGGGTTTTCTCCATCAAAGCGTAATCAATGGAAATTTTGGGTAATTCAGAATACGCGGCTATGCCTTTGGCTTGCAGAGGTTCGAGAATTTCAGGCGCGTGGGTTTGCAATTCTTTAAGAACCACTCCCGCCCGGAAAATAAACATGCCGCTATTCCAGCTAAAGTTACCTTGGTCGATGAAGCTTTGGGCGGTTGCAGTATCGGGTTTTTCGCGAAAGCAGTTGACGCGGTAGACGGGTAAGTCGTTAAAGGTGCCCGTTTTTTCGCCTTGTTCAATATAGCCGTAGCCTGTCGAGGGATAGTTGGGCTTGATTCCTAGGGTGACAATAGCAGGTTGCGCGATCGCCTGTTGCACGGCCGCCTCAATTGTCTGGCGATAGGCGGGTTCGTTGCCAATCCAATGATCCGCTGGAAAAAAGCCGATGACTGCATCTTCCCCGTAGCGCTTGCAGACTTCTAAGGTCGCCCAAGCCAAAGCCGGGGCCGTATCGCGACCTTCGGGTTCTGCCAACAGGTTCGCCTCCGGCAGTTGGGGAAGCTGTTCTTCTACCCCATCGGCCAGTTGTAAAGACGTACAAACCCACAAATTTTCCCAACTGTCACAAAGCTGTAACAGGCGATTTGCCGTATTTTGCAATAAACTCTGACCGCTGCCATCCAGACAGAGAAACTGCTTGGGGCGATGCTTGCGACTCACCGGCCAAAAGCGTTCTCCTTTACCACCAGCCAGAATTACGGGGATGAGAGATTGAGTCATAGGGGTGTTTTCACTGTGAAACCATTAGTCACCAAGGTAAGCTTGCCGCAGTCTATCCGACAAGATTTCTGTCCGCGAAGGGCGCGAATTTCCCGACTCTTCCTTAAAATGGGCGTTGAGTTGCGCGTAGCGAGTCAATACCAGAGTGGCCAGAATTACAAATCGTCAGCCTAAACCGTCTAGGAAAATTGCCTTGCAACGCGGGGGAATGCGCCCTTCGCACTCTAGATCGTCTTTTGCTGCTCGTCCATCCCCCATCCGACTCACAACCCCGCCTTGGTTGTTTTGGAGTTGCATTCTGACGATTACCACGACCGTTTCGGCAACGTTGGGGGCAATGGTTGCTGTGTTAGCGCCGGAACCGCCTGTTTATCTGAGTTTTCCGCAGCAACCCCAGGGGTTCTCGCTGTTTGAGTTTTGGCAGTCTCGCTTTCAGTTTCGCCTCACTCGTCCAGTGAATCTCTTGATCTTGGGAATTGATGGCGAACTTGCGCCTTCTGCGATCGCAAAAGACCCATTTTCGGGTCGCAGCGATACCATTTTGCTGTTGCGTCTCGATCCGAATAGTGATTCGGTGAATATCCTCTCAATTCCCCGCGATACGCAAGCGCTGGTGCCGGAGTTGGGTTGGGTGAAAATGAGCCAGGTCAATGCGCTAGGGGGTGCTGATTTATCGCTGCAAGTGATGAGTCAGACGTTTAACCAATTGCCAATTGAGCGTTATATCCGGATTAGTACGGGGGCGTTTCGCGAGTTGGTGGATTTGGTGGATGGGGTAGAGGTGTTTGTCGAGCGTCCGATGTCCTATGTGGACTATACGCAAAATCTGACCATTAATTTGTCTCCGGGATGGCAAACGCTGAACGGACAGCAGGCTGAGGAGTTTGTCCGGTTTCGTTCCGATGAGTTTGGGGATATTGGTCGGGTGCAACGTCAACAACTGCTGATTAAGGCGCTGCGCCATCGGTTTAGCAATCCGACCGTGTTACCGCGCTTGCCCAAAATTTTGCAGGTGATGCAAAAGTATGTGGATACGAATCTGAGTTCCGATGAGTTGCTGGCGTTGATGTCGTTTGGACTCAAGACGCCACCGGAGGGGTTTAAGATGGTGATGTTACCGGGTCGCTATAGCGATCGCCTGGAGTACCCAACCAGTTATTGGCTGGTGGAAGCTGCCGATCGCGATCGCATCTTACGCGACTATTTTCAGCGCCACTGGATGACTACCCAATGGGGCGATCCGAAAAATCCTACAGGCCAGCGAGACTTGACTGGGTTAAAGATTGCCATTGACAATGCGACGGGTTCTCCGACCGCCAGCGAACAGTTAGCCACCTATTTAGAGGAACAAGGCTATCAGGATTTATACTTTGTGCGCGATTCCTACGCGAATCGCAATTTACCCCGCCTGCATCAAACCCAAATCATTGTCCAAAAAGGCGACATTAAAAGCGCGCAACACCTGCAAAGCGTATTAGGGATTGGACGCATTGAGGCAACTTCAACCGGGGATATTGATTCGGATTTAACCCTCCGCATTGGCGCAGATTGGTTAACTGTTGTTTCGCAAAATCGGCGATGAATCTTAAGTCTTGGTTGCAACTTAACTGGAGAAGTTACGGACGGTTGCTGCTTGTGAGTTTCCTTTTGGCTTGGGTGTGGGTGCTGCTGTTGCAACAACGCGCAATTCCGCGAACTCCCCACTTCTATTAATCTAGGAGTTAAAGCGAAAAACTATAGGAATTTCAATTCAGCAATGGCTCAAATTCACTGGCAGTCCACCCTTGGCTGTACAACGCTCTGTTTCATGCTTGCAAGTGCTTTTTCGTTACCTGTTGCTTCTGCTTTTCCCATTGCTCAAGCCACTCCCGGTGCAATTACCGAGCAAGTTGGCTTTATCAATACCTGTCGGGGAAGCGGTTCCACCGGACTGACGCTGTATGAGGATGCTGCTTTAACCCGCGCTTCCGGTACGATTCAACCGAATACGGTAGTAACGCTGACGGGATTGGTTGCGCCTGGAATTGCTCAGATTAAATCGCCTGATGTCGGTTGGGTACGCGCTGCGACTTTAAGCACTAACTGCGGTACAGAAACGCCTGTCACCGATGCAACTTTACCCCCAGATATTGATACCAATCCTCTGTATTGCCGTCGCTTGCGGGATTCTACGCGGGATGGCCAAGCGTTTAGCGCCTTAGATCGAGGCTTGATTGCTTATAATACGCCAGGATCGGGGATGCAAACCTATCTGGGTTCTCCAGATGGCCCTGCCAGAGCCGCAACGGTACGCCTGACGCGCACTCCCCCAGAAACTCAAACCTTTGAGGGCAATACCTGGATTCGCGTTAAATATACAAGCGTTGCTGGGGAAGCGCGGATTGGCTGGGTGACGAATGGCCCGGCGGGTACGAATCGCAATCTCGCTAATTGCTTGCCGGGACAAAATTAAGGCGATCGCCATTAAGTTTCTCTCAATTGAATTGAGGTAGGTTAGCGAAAAAATCCTAATATTAATCTACCTCAAGATAGATTATCAAAATTATGAATTGACCTTCTAACTTCTAAACCCAAAATTCATCTAATGTCCGGAAATTCCTACTTTTAGACTTCATTTTTTAAAGAATTCATGAAGCTTCTCTGTTTGAACCGTAATCTTACGGAAATCGCGGTAAGGTGTTGCCAAACTCTAAGAGAATTCAATCATGGTAAATACACCTACAATCGCACCCCAAGTCACGATTGTTGTTGTTCCACGGGAGCGTTTTAGCTATACCCGCGAATCCCTAGAGAGTATATATGAGCATACCGATTTCCCCTTTAAGCTTGTGTATGTTGATGGGGGTTCGCCTCGCCACATTCAACGCTACTTAGAAGAACAATCTCGCGAAAAAGACTTTCAACTGATTCGTTGCGATCGCTATCTCTCTCCTAACCAGTCGAGAAATATGGGTCTGCGCGAAGTCAAAACCAAATATCTCGTGTTTATTGACAACGATGTTGTCGTCACCCCAGGCTGGTTAACAAGACTCGTGAATTGCGCCGAAGAAACCGATGCTGCAATTGTGGGGCCGTTAACCTGTATTGGTACGCCTCTGCATGAGATGATTCACAATCCAGGAGGCAGCACTTACATTAAAGAAGAACCCGTTGAAACGGGAATTCGGCGCTCCATCTACCAAAAAAGTCACTTCGCTAACCGGACGGTTGAGCAGATGCGCGACAAACTCCAGCGCACGCAATGCGACTATGCGGAGTTTCACTGCATGTTAGTTCGGACAGATATTTTTGAAAAAACGGGCCTGCTGGATGAAGGACTGTTCAGCACGCGCGAACACCTCGATTTCTCGATGATGGTGACTCGCGCCGGGGGTAAGGTTTATTGCGAGCGAGAAGTGGTTGTCACCTACGTTCCCGGCCCGCCATTACAATGGTCTGACTTAGGTTTCTTTATGCTGCGCTGGAGCGATGCTTGGGATCTGGCAAGCTTAAAGCGGTTTCGGGAGAAATGGGACCTCACCGAAGATAAGTATTTCCAAAAGCGATACGATCAACTGGGATTCCGTCGCAAACGCACGATTGTGAAGCCTTTAGCCAAAGCTTTGACTTTTGGATGGCGCAGCCATCGCATGGAACAACTTTTGATTCCCCTAGAAAAGCGGCTAAACCGCTATGTTAGCGATCGCTATGCGCGTCAATGCCAACAACATCCGAGTTCCGAGCAACCTCTGCAACAGCAACCCGTATTGGCGCAAAAGTATTAACTTTCTTGAATTAAGCTGAGGCTTCTCGATCAATTGTTAAGTCGCGTAGTGTTCTCTGAACCACTGCGCTTTATTTTTTAGGTTGTATTTGTATTAATTATTACCCGTAAATCTTAAATTATTAATTTATTCAAACAAACCTTTAAAGACCCCCCAAGCATTGGTTTATAATCCTAAAAACTTAAACCCGTAGAAACGGTCTCTAATTTTCTCTTTAGACAGGATCTAACTGTCTAATTGCTGTCAAGTCACTCTTTTTCGATCGCAACGAAAATAATTGAGCGATCGCCCTTTAGATAGCCGACCTTTGGTCCCCTTCAAACCTGATTTTCCCCAAGGTTGTTAAATATGATTGAATTTAAGAAGGTTCTCCGAACCTTTCAGACTAACTTTCCCTACCTGTTAGAAACTAAGTTTCACCTGATGAGGCTTTATCGCAATCAATTTAAAATCCCTTTTGAAAAAGACTTTAACGCCCTTTCTCTCTTTCCTGAGTCCGAGAACTTTGTCTTTTTAGATGTTGGCGCAAATCGCGGTCAAAGTACAGACGCCATCCTGATGACAACACACAAAGGTCAAATTCACATGTTTGAACCTAATCCCTGGATGTGCGACTGTATTGAAAAGTTGTATGGCAATCATCCTAGAGTCAAAATCCATAAATTCGGCTTAGGGAATACCGCCACAGAAGAACTCCTTTACGTCCCCTTTTACAAAAAATGGATGTTTGACGGTCTAGCATCTTTTAACTATCAAGAGGCAAGCGAATGGCTCAAGAATCGAATGTACAACTATCAGGAAGAATTGCTGACCATAGAACAATTTAAGTGTCACATTCGGCAACTAGATGAGTTGAAACTCGCCCCATTTTTTATAAAAATAGATGTCCAAGGCTATGAATTTAAAGCTTTGCAAGGGGGAGAAACAACGATCCGAACTCACCAACCCGTCTTACTAATAGAATCACCGAGCAAGCGAATTATTGATTACTTGAAAAGCTTTGGCTATCAAATTTATGCCTTTAAGAGAGGGAAATTTATCCCAACCTTCAAAAATAGTCTCAACGCCTTCTTTATGACGGAATCTAAAGCCTCGCTCGTTGAAGCCTATATCGAGCATCCAAACCCGTCTTCAAGCTCTGAATCTCAACTGCTCATGCCTTCTTAAGATCCCGCGATCGAACGAACTACCATCCTAGAGGCTGCTTTAGGATGGTTATTTATTGATTAGCCCTTTCAAATTGCCGCTGAATTTGCGATTATAAGGATCGATCGCCCGATTCTCAATCCCGGAGTCAAATCCATCTCGCTCTATTTTCCCGAACTTTGGCTGAAGCTGTCTATTTTCTTTCCTGAGAGTTTTCAATCTGGACAATTATGGAGTTCGATTTAACCGAAGCGCTTAAAGTTGCAAATCAAGCCGTATTCGCTGCCACCCAGAGAAACCTGACTGATGTTGAAGTTATTGTAATTAAGGGATCTTGGGTGCGCGAAGAATACGATCGCATTGCTGCCCAACATCAATATGCAACGAGTTATATTAGCCAAGATGTCGCGCCCAAACTCTGGAAGCTGTTGTCGCTGGCTTTGGGTGAAAAAGTCCGCAAAAGTAACTTCAAAGAAGCCTTAAAACGATATTGGGAAAAACAATCTAGCCAGCCAGAAGTTTTGCTTGAACCTCCAGCCATTACTGAGCGTAAACAGCAAAAATCCTTAGAAGCCAATCTTGTCTCTGTTGAAGCGGCTGTACAAGAACTCTTAGCAACACCAGGTTGTCTGATTTGTCTGCAAGCCCCGAATCAAAAGGGAGGGATGGCTTGGCTCGATCGACTCTTAAGCCAATTATCCACTCAAAATTATCGGATTGTTCAAATGAGTTTTGAATTTGCCGATCCGCAAGCTCATTTCTTCAATCTCAATCAATTTCTGCGCTGGTTTTGTCTGAACCTAGTTCGGGAGTTAGGTTTACCCAACCAGTTAGATGAGGGTTGGGATGAAGAATGCCTGGGGGCAAAGGTAAGCTGTACCACCTACTTAGAAGCGTACGTATTCCCCCAGTTGAATGAACCCCTAATTTTATACCTGAACGATCTAGACTTGTTGTTTCCCTATGGGGAAGTCTGCGAAGACTTTTTAGGATTGTTACGTTCTTGGTATGAAAAAACCAGAAATCGCCCCCTTTGGAGAAAATTAAGGTTACTGCTCGTCCAAGGAACCGATAGATCGATGAATCTTCCCATTAATCAATCTCCGTTTCAGGTTGGATATTCACTGAAACTACCAGAATTTTCATAAAATTGAGCCAGAAAAGCGAGCGTATCATCAAGGAAGTTTAACTCGTGAAAGTTGCACTCTCGTCTTTAGGTTTAATTGCCAGCGTTCTCCTATTCGGCTTAATGGGAGTCAACTGGCGAAGCGCGATCGCTCAAAATACGGTAATCTATTCGCCTAGCGCCCCCCCGCGCGGCATCGATCCTTTACCCCAAGAACGCAACCGTCAAGAGTTGCAGGGTTTAACGAATGATTATCGGGTTGGGGCTTTGCAACGCGATATTGATGGGAATCTGTGGGTGGGATCGTGGTTGGGGTTAGCCCGCATCGATCCAAATACGGGTAATATTCTGTCGCGGGTGAGTTTGCCCAATATTGCGATCGGCGGTTTAGTGCAAGATCGAGTGGGGCGGATCTGGGTGGGAACCTACGAAGGGTTGCGCCGCGTGGATCGTCAAACCAGTCAAGTGACCGCAGAAAACTTTTCATTACCGTCCAATCGGGTATTATCGTTACTGATCGACCGTCGCGGCTATTTATGGGTGGGAACCGATCGCGGTTTGGTGTTAATTAGCCCCGATCAAGGGTTGCGAATGACCACCTTACAGCAGCTACCCGGCGTGAGTGCCAATGCACTAGCCCTCGATCCAGAAGGTCAACTTTGGGTCGGAACATTAGAAGGCTTGGTACGGGTTAATACGGCGAGTGCGTTTATTCTCGATCGCGTTGGCAACATACCGGGAACGACGGTACAAGCCTTGGCGGTCAGTCCCCAAGGGACGCTATGGGTTGGGACGCTCAATAGCTTACTGGAATTGGATGCCACTACGGGCGCAATTCTCCGCAATGTGGAAGCAGTTGCAGAACGGCAAATTTCTGCCTTGGCGTTCGACCAGTTGGGAAGTTTGTGGATCGGGACGGATAATGGTTTGCTACGCTACGATCCGCGCGTCAATCAGGTGGTGGGACAGGTTCCGGATCTGCCTTCCAATCGCATTCTCTCGCTGTCACCGGATACGGGAAATAAACTTTGGGTGGGAACCAGCGAGGGGTTAGCGTGGGTGAGTATGAGTACCGGACGCGCTAGAGCGCATTTGGCGTTCACGCGATCGCATTGACATACTCCCCCGTTAAGTTCTACGAGCTATAACGGGGGATTCTCAGCATAATTACTGATTCTCAGTTCTTCGAGCCGACTTAGAGCAAGACCATCGCTGTTCTTGAGCCAGAGGTCAGTTTCTCCCTGAGCTTTTAAGCTTTTAGCTCCGGATTCGGTATGCCCTACCGTACCGTTTAGATATTCAGCTAACAACTTAAATCCCTTTGCCAAAATGTTTTTTGCAGCGTTGTAGTCGCGATCTAAAACTGTGCCACAACTATTGCATTTATGAGTTCTGGTACTCAATGTTTTCTTCACCTTTGCCCCACAACATGAACAATCAACAGTCGTGTTGTGGGGAGGGACTGCAATGACTATGACACCATGAACTTTGGCAAAGTATTGAAGCCATCGCGTGAATTGATACCAGGATGCATCGCTGATGGACTTAGCCAGGTGGTGATTCTTTACCAGGTTTTGTATCTTCAAGTCTTCGTAGACGATTAAATCGTGAGACTTAACTAGCGCCAAAGCCTCTTTACGAGCTTTGTCTTCACGCTGTCTACTGACTTTGAGATGTTGTTTAGCTAAAGCCTGACGTGCCTTATGGTATCTATGAGACTGCTTCTTCCCCTTAACGTGCTTTTTGGAGACCCGACGTTGAAGCATTTTTATTCTTCGTTCGGACTTCCTGAAGTATCGAGGGTTCTCTACAGTATTGCCATCAGAATCAGTATAGAACTCTTTAAGTCCTAAATCAATTCCAGTCATCTTCCCTTGAAGCTCATGCTCTTCTCGTCTATCCCAGTCCACTAAGAACTGAGCATAGTAGCCGTCAGCGCGCCTTATGACTCGGACTCTAGAAATTTGTTGTTCTGAATACCAGACTAAATCTCTAGAACTCCATAAATCCATCGTTCCAACTTCAAATCCATCAGTGAAGGTTATCTGTCTTCTATCAGAAGATAACTTCCATCCACTATTTTTGTACTCGACGGAACGACTGAATTTTTTGTATTTTGGATAGCCTTTTTTGCCGGGTTTACCCAATCTACAGTTTGCATAGAAACGCTGAATAGCAGACCACGCCCGATCGGCATGAGCCTGTCTAGCTTGAGAATTGAGTTTCTTTGTCCAAGGAGTTTCTTTGTTTTTAGCCAGCACCGAGCAAAGCTTTTGGAGGTCGTTACGAGTGACCCCCTTGTTATCTTCCCAATGGCGCAAACAAGTATTGCGGATGAATTGACCCGTGCGGATCGCTTCGTCCAACTTGCTGTATTGCGATTGAGTTCCTTTAAGCTTGGCTTCGATGACTAGCATCGTGGAATCATATCAAATTTTACCCGACATGAACATGGGTAGAATTATCACCGATTCGCTGTCACTCAATTGTGAGTTGGTTGACATTGATCGGGCTAACTCTCGCGGGGCGCTAACACCACTAAATTAGGCGCGCTCCTTGGTGTCCGCGCTGATTATGGCGGGAGCCTTCTGCCGACATTAAAGGTAAATTAAAAGTATGCCCTCAATCGTTCATTACTCAATCTATGCCCGTTACTACCCAACAATTGATTCAGTGGAAAAACCAAGGTCGTCCCATTGTGGCGCTAACCGCGTGGGATTATGCGATCGCGCAGTTGCTGGATAAAGCCGGGGTAGATTTAATCCTGGTGGGGGACTCGCTGGCGATGGTTGCGTTGGGATATGAAACGACGCTTCCCATTACCCTAGAGGAGATGCTGCATCACACCAAAGCCGTGCGGAGAGGCGTCAAGCAGGCGCTGGTGGTGTGCGACTTACCGTTTCTAACCTATCAAGAAAGCATCGCCCAAGCGATCCATTCAGCGGGTCGAGTCTTGAAGGAAACAGGCGCGCAAGCCGTTAAACTGGAGGGCGGCTATCCGGAAATGGTGGAAACCGTGGCGCGGTTAACCCAGGCGGGAATTCCGGTTTTAGGTCATATTGGGCTAACGCCGCAGTCCGTTCACCAGTTGGGGTATCGCCAACAGGGAAAAACGGAGTCAGCCGCCGTTCGCATCACCCAAGAGGCGATCGCCCTCGCTGAAGCCGGAGCTTTTGCGATCGTGTTAGAACATATTCCGGACGATCTGGCCGCCCAAATTACCCAAAAAATCCCGATTCCCACCATTGGGATCGGCGCGGGCCCCCACTGCGACGGACAAGTCCTCGTCACCGCCGATTTACTCGGCTTATCCGATTGGCAGCCCCCATTTGCCAAAGTTTACGCCAATTTGCAACAAAGCATTACCCAGGCTGTGGTTAAATTCAGTGAAGAAGTCCGCGATTCTCACCCCTAGAATCCCCGATGCGTTTTGCCCCCTCCCGTCTGATAATAGGGGCGGGACATTGAGAAAAAGAGAGCAATATGCCGAGAACCCCTGATGAATTTGCAGTCCATCTGATGATTGATGGCGGCCACCGCGAAATCGTTCGCTTTCTAACGATTCAAGACTTTCAGAAGTGGTACGCCAGCGAAGTGGTACCTAAATCTAGCTCTGATGACTTTATCAGCGTTCCCCTCAAAATTGCCCAAGGCGAGTATATGGTGGTGCGTCCTTCGCGAATTTTAGCCATTCGCGTGGAACCTGTTTACACTTCTAGCATCGATCGCTCCTATGACGAGTAAATTAGGCTAGCAATGAAAGATCCTTCGGCAAAACAACGCTTCGTTCGCTTGGTACTGGTGGGCTTATGCCTGTTTCCCTTAAGCCGCACGGTTTGGGCGAATCCTTCTCCGGCGTTGCGTCCGGTGAGTCAACCGCAACTGGCTCAGGCTTGGGATACCTTGGGATGGGACGATCTGGAGGATAAGCGATCGCTCTTAAGGGCTATTGATGGCAGCTTGCGCTATCTCCAAACTCCAGCAGCGGCGCAAGCTTACCGCAACTATCCGGTTCCGAGCATTACCCGCGATCGCGTCCGGCGTTCCCTCCTGCGCTTTCGTACCCTGGTGGAAACCTCCCAAACTCCCGCCCAACTCCAAGCAGCCGTGAAGCGGGAGTTCAACTGGTATAAAGCCACCGGGAAAGATGGGGAGGGGACTGTCTCGTTTACGGGATACTTTGAACCCACCTATGCGGCGAGTCGTACCCCCAGCGCCGAGTATCGCTATCCCCTCTATCGCCCCCCAGCGGGTTTTGCCAACTGGCGAACTCCCCACCCCACCCGCCTAGAGTTAGAAGGCCTCGATGGACGGGGAACCCCCAGGATGCGCGGTTTAGAGGTGGTCTGGTTGCGCGATCGCTTTGAGGCATTTTTAGTCCACGTTCAAGGATCGGCCCGCCTCCAACTCGCCGATGGCGGCACCATGACGGTGGGTTTTGCCGGAAAAACAGACCGACCTTACAGCAGTATCGGCCGCGAGTTGATTAACGATGGCAAGGTGCCAGAAGAAAACTTATCTCTCCCCGTCCTCAAGGCCTATTTCCGCGCTAACCCTGACGAACTCAACCCGTATTTATCGCGCAATCAAAGTTTTGTCTTTTTCCGGGAAACCCACGGCGCACCCGCAACCGGAAGTATCGGCGTCCCCGTGATAGCCGAACGCTCGATCGCGACCGATAAGTCGTTGATGCCGCCTGGGGCCTTAGCTTGGATTCAAACCCAAATTCCTTATCCCAACGAAAATGGCGTGTTAGAACCCCGTCCTACCAGCCGCTATGTCCTCGATCAGGATACCGGAGGAGCCATCAAAGGAGCCGGACGGGTGGATATCTTTATGGGAACGGGAACTCACGCAGGCGATCGCGCTGGCTTAATTAACCATCCCGGCGAACTCTATTATCTTTTGTTGAAGTAGTTGAAGGAAGAAGCTGGGGGGATGGGGGGAAGAAAGGGAATTAGGAATTGGGAGTTAGGAGTTGGGGGAAGACGGGAATTGGGAGTTAGGAGTTAGGAGTTGGGGGAAGACGGGAATTGGGAGTTAGGAGTTAGGAGTTGGGGAAGAAGGGAATTGGGAATTGGGAGTTAGGAGTTGGGGAAGAACAAAAGAGAATAGGGGAAGAAAAGATAGGAAAACTGGGTAGCTATTAACTCAGCACACTGCTACGCAGAAGCTAACGCAACAGCACTTTGCACTTAGAGAAGCACTTCTCACTACATTTCCTACTTGGTACTTTGCACTCCTTTTCCTAATTCCCCTTCTTCCCCCAACCCCCAACTCCCAATTCCTAACTCCCCCTCTTCCCCCAACCCCCAACTCCCAATTCCTAATTTCCCCTCTTCCCCCAATCCCCAACTCCCAATTCCTAACTCCCTTTCTTCCCCACCCTCTTAATCTTCGGCTTCCAAGCTTTCTGATAGGGTTTTCTTAGCTAGCCGCGTTGTATAAATAATGGCGAGTATGGTTGCGCCTAAACCCAGCAATTGTAGACCTAATTGGCCCGGTGATTGTTGTCCCCGCATTAAGTTTCCGCCCAGGGAACCGAGATAGACGTAGAAGCCTGTAACGGGTAGCATTCCCACCCAGGTAAAAAATAAGTAATGCCAGAAGTTAATTTTAGTGAGGCTAAACCCGTAGTTGAGGATGTTGGAGGGAAGGAGGGGAGAAAGGCGCGCGAATAAAACAATTTTCCACCCTTTATGTTCAACGGCGCGATCTAGGGCGACAAATTGCTTGCGATTGGAAATCCATTTTTTGACCCATTGACGCGCAATTGTACGACCTAAGCCGTAGCAAAGTACAACGCTGAGGGTGTCAGCTAAAGAGACGATTCCCCAACCTTTAAAAAATCCAAATAACGAGCCGGACGCTAGCATTAAAATTGCTGAAGGAATGCCAATAATGCTGGCTCCAACATACATGGAAATAAATGCAGGAAGCGCCCAAACCCCTAAAGAGAGCAGCCAGTCTTGAATTTGGGGAAACCGATCTTTAAGGGCGATCGCAGCAAAGCCACCGATCAGTAAAATCAGGATGATGGCGGTGATGATGAGCGGTTTCTTGTTATTCACGCAACCTTTAATTAGACGGTGGTAAAAAGTCGAGTTTCGGCTGCTGCTAGGAGTCCGCGAAATAATCCTATACCATCGGTTGAACCGAGAAGCGGATCGGCCGCGCGTTCGGGGTGAGGCATCATTCCTAGCACGTTACCCTGTTTATTGCAAATGCCTGCAATATTATTTAAAGAACCGTTGATGGGAGTTTCATAGCGGAACAGCACTTGTCCGTTGTCTTCTAAATCGGCTAGCGTTTCAGCATCGGCATGATAGCACCCTTCGCCGTGAGCGACGGGTAGGGTAATGATTTCACCTGGGGTATACGCTTGCGTCCAGGGAGATTGAGTATTTTCAACTTTAAGAGGAACGCGATCGCAAATAAAGTGCAAATCGCGATTTCTCACGAGCGCTCCCGGCAATAAGCCAACCTCCGTTAAAATTTGGAAGCCGTTACAAATGCCTAAAACAAATTTCCCCTGTTGCGCGTGTTGGACAACAGCCTGCATAATGGGAGAAAATTGGGCGATCGCACCGCAGCGCAGATAATCGCCGTAACTAAATCCCCCTGGGACAACAATCGCATCTAGATCGGCAATATCCGTATCTTGGTGCCAAACCAGGCGAGTGGGTTGATTGAGTAAGTCGCGCGTGACGTAAGCCGCATCGCGATCGCAATTAGAACCCGGAAAAACGACAACCCCAAACTTCATATCTCTCAATTCCCCATTTCTCCCTAAACAGACGCAGCCAATTCAGCAATTTCAAAGCGATAATTCTCAATCACCGGATTCGCCAACAGTTGATCGCACATCCGATCTAGCTGAGTTTTAGCATCCGCCTCGCTTTCTGCACTCAGACTTAGCTCAATATACTTACCAATCCGAACCCCTTCAACGCTTTCATAGCCTAACTGCTTCAACCCTGAAGCGACAGCAACCCCCGCCGGATCTAATACCGAAGGACGCAACGTTACATAAATTTGAGCTTGATACTTCCGACTCACGGGCCTGACCTAATGAAATAATCTCAGCTTGACTTGTCTTCTTAATTCTAAGGCTCCAGACTCTTGCTAATCTGAATATATTGAGAAAAAACGAGCAAAGCACTTTTCTTATGTCAGTCGAGGCAACTTCTCAAACGCAATTGTCCGCAGCGGAGGTTCCAGAATGGGAACCCCCCATGCCTCCTACTGACTTAATTTTCGATGACGGAGAGCCATTGGAAAGCAATCGCCATCGGATCGCCATGAATGTCTTGATCCGATCCTTAGAATCCGCTTGGAGCCACCGGACAGACTTCTTTACCGGGGGCAATATGTTTATCTACTACAGTAGCGCCCAAGCTCGCAATCGGGACTTTCGCGGGCCCGATTTTTTCGCCGTCTTGGATGTGGATAGCACAACCTCTCGTCAGGGTTGGGTCGTTTGGGAAGAAAATGGACGCTATCCCGATGTCATTATTGAGCTAATGTCTCAATCTACGGCTCAAAACGATATCGGTCCCAAAAGAGACATCTACGAACGCATCTTTAGAACGCCGGATTATTTGGTTTACGATCCGTTCAACCCAGATTCTTTACAAGGCTGGCGGTTAAGTCAGGACAACTTTCGCTATCATCCCCTAGAACCTAATGACAGAGGGTGGTTGTGGTGTCAGTCTCTCGGTTTTTGGGTGGGAACCTGGGAAGGCACAATTCAACGAGAAACGGCGGTTTGGCTGCGTTTCTACGATCGCGATCGTAATTTAGTGCTATTACCGGAAGAGGCGGCTCAACAACAGGTGGAACAGGAACGCCTTCGCGCCGAACAGGAACAGCAACGTGCCGAACAAGAGCGCCAACGTGCCGAACAGGAACGCCTTCGCGCCGAACAGGAACAACAACGCGCCGAACAGGAACGCCAACGTGCCGAACAGGAACGCCTTCGCGCCGAACGTTTAGCGGCTAGACTGCGCGAACTGGGAGAAGATCCCGATCGTTAATGATTTTGAGACTGTATTAATGATGTTATGAATGCTAAACATACCCGGAGTCAAGAACGAATTCTCAAGTTGCTGAAGTCGCTTAATCGCAGTCTTTCAGCGCAAGATATCTATGTCGAACTACGAAATCGCAATCAAACGATTGGACTGGCGACGGTTTACCGTTCTTTGGAGGCGCTGAAGCAAGAAGGATCGTTGCAGGTGCGGACGCTTCCCAATGGCGAATCGCTTTATAGTTCGATGCAGCAAGATCAACACCATCTAACGTGCTTGCGCTGTGGCGATTCGATTTTGATTGATGAATGTCCGGTGCATCAGTTAGAACGGGATTTGCAGCGATCGCACCAGTTCAAAATCTACTATCACACGCTAGAGTTTTTTGGGCTGTGTACCCAGTGCCAACTGAAAACGGAAGTCGAAATTTAACAGGTTGCGCTAGCAGCAGCCGCCCTAAGATTGGTTAGGATCGAGATGAACTCAGGCATTAACACAACGAATGATTGGATCTAATTCACGCGCTGACGAAGAACTCCTTGCAGATTTTACAGACCTTGAGGAGAATGACGGTTTAGAAGAGGCTCATGCTCGCAGCCACGGTTCAGGAACAGCTCATCCGCACGTTCATGATGAGGAGTCGCTACGCCGCACGATCAATCAACTGTCTCGCATTGAAGGTCACGTTCGCGGTATTAAGGGGATGATCCAAGATAGTTGTCCTTGTCCGGATGTTTTGATTCAATTGGCGGCGGTGCGCGGCGCGATCGATCGGGTGTCTCGGATGATTTTAGACGAACATTTGACGCAATGTATTGCCAGAGCTGCTCAAGAAGGGAATATTGACGCGGAAATTGAGGAACTGAAGGCGGCTTTAGATCGGTTTTTGCCTTTGGCGAAGAAGAAGCCAAAAAGTAAGGTCAAGAAAGCCCCCAATGAGGAATAGAAGAGCTAGCCTAGCCTCCTGCGGGAGGTTAGCTAGCTCTTGGGGGTTTGAGTTTTGAGGTATTCGATCAGCGCTTGCAAGCCTAGGCGGTAGCTTTGAGCGCCAAATCCGCTAATTTGCCCAATGGCAATGGGCGCAATGTAGGAGTGATGGCGGAATTCTTCGCGCCGATAGATGTTGCTGAGATGGACTTCAACGGTGGGGAGGGCAACGGCGGCGATCGCGTCTCGAATGGCTACGCTGGTATGCGTGTAGGCTCCGGCATTGATCAATAGACCTTGATGCAGGTTCAGGGCTTGGTGAATGGCATCAACAAGTGCCCCTTCATGGTTCGATTGAAAGGTGGAGACTTGGGTCTGAAGCGATCGCCCTTCTGCTTCGAGCATTTGGTTAATGTCAGCTAGGGTGACACTCCCGTAAATTCCGGGTTCGCGTTGACCTAACAGGTTGAGGTTCGGACCGTGCAATACTAAAACGCTAAACAAAGTTCTTTGTCCCAGTATTCCCGTAGACTACCGATTGCGACGTTCCCGATCTTGCACCGGAATAGGAATGGGTTCGGATTCGGGCTGGACCTCCGGGCCAAGCAGAGCTTCAATCAGCTTGCGGGCCCATTCTTTTAACTTTTCCAGTACCTTGTCAATGTAGTCCATTAAATACAAAGCTCCTTCAGCTTGTCCGGATTTCTCTGCTTTGCTAAAAAAGCACCGATTCGCGTCAATCAAGAATAAAGCTAGATTCTTTACTTCATCATAACGAATCATCACTCACGATCAAGTGGAGACTTCGGCGATCGCTACGCTTGTTAACAATTCGCGGCGTAAATGGTCGAGGGCACCACAGGCGCTCAGATGACGAATCGCGCTTCTATCTTGATTATGCCCAAATTGATGGGCAAAACTTTCAACCGTTCCATTGGGCTTTGCCAGTCCAATATAAACCAAACCCACAGGTTTTTCCTCAGTTCCCCCATCGGGCCCCGCGATGCCCGTGATGCTCAATCCCCAATGGGTGCTGAGAAGCTGCTGCACGCCGCGAGCCATTTGTTGAGCAACGGTAGCGCTGACGGCACCCCAGGTTGCTAAATCTTCAGGATTGACTTGCAAGCAGCGAATTTTAACAGAATTATCGTAGGCGATCGCACCTCCGGTAAAATAACTTGAACTCCCGGCGATCGCGGTAATCATCTGACCTAATCCGCCCCCGGTACAAGATTCAGCAACGCTTAAAGTCTGTCCTCGCGCCTGTAACAATTGACCCACCACCGAAGCCAGCGTCTCCTCATCGGCTCCGTAACAGTACATTCCCCCCATTTCGCGCAGGTTGGCTTCCACTGGCGCAATCAGAGCCTGAGCCGTTTCTAAAGAAGGGGCTTGGGCAGAAATCCGGAGTTTCACCTCCCCCTTCCCAGCATAGGGGGCAACCGTGGGATTGGTTAAATCAAAATAATCGCGGACTTTTTGGGCGAGTTCCGATTCAGGAATTCCCCAAAATTTAAGGGTGCGGCTATAAATAATCGATTTTCCCCAACCTTGCGACTGGAGATAGGGAATGGCCGTTTCCCGCCACATCCGTTGCATTTCGCTAGGGACGCCGGGAAAAGTCAGTAAAGTCACAGACGGGCGCGGTTGCCAAATAATCCCCGGTGCGGTTCCCGCCGGATTGGGTAAAACCATTGCCCCTTGGGGAATAAGCGCTTGCTTGCGGTTCGTTGGGTTCATCACCCGTCCGCGTTGAGCATACTTCTGAGCAATATCGGCAACAATTTCGGGGTCTTCAATCAGCGGCGCGTCAAAAAACTGGGCGAGGGTTTCACAGGTCAAATCATCGGGGGTTGGACCTAAGCCGCCTGTAAAAATCAGCAGCTCTGCCCCTCGGTCTATAGCGGTTTGAATGACGCGACACAGGCGAGTAGGGTTATCTCCCACTACGGTTTGATAGTAGTGGGGAATACCCAAAGCAGCAAGCTGTTGAGCCAAAAATTGAGCATTGCTGTTGAGGATATCCCCTAAGAGCAATTCAGTTCCAACGCAAATAATTTCAGCAGCCATAAACAAAGCGAAGACAATGAGGACGCTGACTTATCGGGCGCGATTTCTAGCTTTCCAACCGGTGTAACTCAGCAAGAGGGTGGCGGCGATCGCATAGCCAACTCCGCTGGGAATGCCAGAAACGGCTAAGGCTAGACTACCCACCCAAAGGGTGAGGGCATAGATGACAAGAACGGTTAGGCGGTGAGATAAACCGGCTTGCAGGAGGCGGTGATGTAAATGTCGCTTGTCGGCCACAAAGGGCGATCGCCCGCTTCGCAACCGATCTAAAATCACGGCCGACATATCTAAAATGGGGACGGCCAAAATCAGATAAGGCAAAACCACTGCTGTCACGGCTGTAGTTTTAACCAATCCAATCACGCCCACGCCAGCTAGGGTAAACCCCATAAAGTACGCCCCGCCATCTCCCATAAAAATTTGGGCGGGGTTAAAGTTGTAGCGCAGAAAGCCCAAGGCCCCTCCTGCCAGGGCAGAGGCAATTAAGGCGGCCGCTGGTTGGTTCATAAATAAGCTGACAATCAGCATGACGACGGCAGCAATACCGGAAACCCCGGCGGCTAACCCATCTAAGCCATCAATCCAGTTGATCGCGTTTGCCATGCCCACCAACCAAATGACGGTAATGGGCAGGCTAATCCAATCCGATAATTGCACTAACCCGGCGAAAGGGACAGTTAAAAAGTCAATTTGGACGCCCACATTCCAAGCCCAGGTGGCAACCAGTCCTTGCAACAACAGGCGGGTAAAGGGCGAGAGACTAAACAAGTCGTCGGCTAGACCGATTAAGAAAAAGGCAAGACCGCCAACGGTCACGCCCCAGACTTCATATTCTTTATGGGGGGGCAAAATTCCAAAACCGCCTGCCCACCAAATAACCAAAAGGGCGGTGAGGGTTCCCAGGAAGATGGAAACACCTCCTAAACGCACAATTGGGGTGGTGTGAACTTTACGTCCACCAGGTCGATCGATATACCCGCTTTTCAGGCCAATGGTTTTGACCACTGGCGTACTCCAGAGGACAACCAAGGCGGAGACGATGAATGCAAGCAAGTGGTACATCTACTCTTAGGGCATCTGCAACGCTGTTCGGGTTGAATGTGAGGACGCTTGCTTTGACAACTAGAAGTTGATTAGACTTCTACTCTAAGCCCGACACTGATGATTTCAACTTTGTCGGGATTAGTGTATCACCGAATTTACCAGAAGAAAGGAAGATTTCGCGAGTCCTCTTAAGTTAACGCGCTTTCAAGCTGGGGAACCGGAATTTGCAAATGAGGGTATAGGGGGAAGCGATCGCACAAGGAGGCAACCCGGTGGCGACAATTTTGAGCAATTGCGCTATCTTCGGGATTGAGGAGGCGATCGGCGATAATGTTGCCAATCTCCTGAAATTCGGGCGTTCCCATCCCCCGCGTGGTCATTGCGGGCGAACCGAGGCGCAAACCGCTGGTGACAAAGGGCGATTCGGGGTCAAAGGGGACGGTATTTTTGTTGGCGGTGATGTTGATTTCGCTCACCAGTTGGTCGGCTCGTTTCCCGGTCATGTTAACGGAGCGCAAATCCACTAACATCAGGTGATTGTCCGTGCCGCCGGAAACAATTTTGAGTCCGCGTGCTTGCAGTTGGTTGGCTAAGGCTTGGGCGTTGGCGATGACTTGGGCAGAATAGGTTTTAAATTCTGGGGCGAGGGCTTCGCCGAAAGCAACGGCTTTGGCGGCGATGACGTGTTCTAGGGGGCCGCCTTGGTTGCCGGGGAATACGGCTTTATCGAGTTTTTTGCCCAGTTCGGCATCGCGAGTCATAATCAGACCGCCACGGGGCCCGCGCAGGGTTTTGTGGGTGGTGGTGGTGACGACATCGCAGTAGGGGAGGGGGCTGGGATGATGTCCGGTGGCAACGAGTCCGGCAATGTGAGCGATATCGGCTAGCAGGTAAGCGCCAACTTCATCGGCGATCGCTCTGAACTTCTCAAAATCAATGATGCGCGGATAGGCGGAATAGCCGCAAATGATCAGTTTGGGCCGATGTTGGCGGGCCAGTTCGAGAATTTGGTCGTAGTCTAAGCGTTCGGTTTCTGGACTGACGCCGTAGTGACAGACTTTAAACCATTTCCCGGATACGTTGACGGGAGAGCCGTGGGTGAGGTGTCCGCCGTGGGATAAGTCCATGCCCATAATGGTGTCTCCTGGCTCTAGCAGGGCAAGGAAGACGGCGAAGTTCGCTTGTGCCCCAGAGTGGGGTTGGACGTTGGCATGGGCTGCCCCAAACAGTTGCTTGACGCGATCGATGGCGAGTTGTTCGACAAGATCGACGTACTCGCAGCCGCCATAATAGCGTTTGCCCGGTAGACCTTCAGCGTATTTGTTGGTCATGACGCAGCCTTGAGCGGCCATGACTGCTGCTGAGGTGAAGTTTTCACTCGCAATCAGTTCGACGCGATCGCGTTGGCGTTGCAGTTCTTGTTGGATAATGGTGGCAACGGTGGGATCGGTTTTGACTAGAAAGTCTAAGTTCGTTTGTGTCACTGCAAGAATTCCCCGAAATATAGGCAGCCGCTATCTTAAGGTAGCAAGCTGGTGCGATTGCTGAACAGAAGTTTGACAACTTTGTCCGGTGGGTGGAGAGGTGGCAAGACGCAGGGCTTGTCCCTTGTTTGAGCGCCTTCAACTGACAAGGGCGATCGCTCATTGCTGACATTCTCCTGAGTCAATCATCATAACTTTTCGTTTTAATCTAGACAAATGGAGTTTTGGGGCGATCGCCGATTGCTGATTTCACTCAAATTGGGAAAATTGGCGCTCAGTACAGCTTGTCAGGCTGGTGAGGGCGCTTTTAACCTGAACCTGAGACGATCGGCGCAAGGGTTTGGGATCGAACGTTAACGCTGTATTAAGGTGTGTATTGATTAGCACTATTTTCTAATTTAACTCACTTAAAATAAGGGTATTCGCCTCACAGAAGCTCTGGAGGTTCAGCAATGTTAGTGATGCTCATTGACGATCAAATCATTGCGCCGAAAACGGTTTGTCAAGGCTGTTTGTTAGCCGATCGCAGCGGTCAACCCCGATGGCGTCAAGGTCAGTTGCGCTGCGGTCATGCTCTTCAGCGTCCTTCGCCAGCTCAACCGATTCAGTATGAGTGTCAGATGGGGTTTCGGATTGCTTGTATTGAATAGCGATCGCGCCTTGCCTCTGGCTCCAACGGTCTGACCAATATGCGCTATCCTGTGCTTAAGGGTCAATGCTGACCCGATTGCGATTTGAAAGGAGAACTCTGAAATGACTTGGCGCGGTTCGACGACTGTCCTCGATCGCATTTTTGCTTGCTTGCCCTATTTGCTGCCGTTGATCGATGCGTTGATGTTTGGGCGATTTTTGTTGATGCAGTTCCCGGTGTTGCAACTCCTCTTCGTGCCCTTGTTACCGTTGATCCAGCTTTATACGAGCGTGCCTTTTATTAGCTTAATTGTTTTCTTTGCGCTCTTTTTAGCAGTGGTGAGAAATCCCAATATCAATCACTTTATTCGCTTTAATGCGATGCAAGCGATTTTGTTGGATATTGTTTTAATATTATGTAACTTGGTGTTCCAATACATTCTCGGCCCGGCGCTGCAAGTGGGAATTTTGC
Organism: Desertifilum tharense IPPAS B-1220; assembly: GCF_001746915.1. Lineage (NCBI taxonomy): Bacteria > Bacillati > Cyanobacteriota > Cyanophyceae > Desertifilales > Desertifilaceae > Desertifilum > Desertifilum tharense. The sequence continues at coordinate 120,889 of NZ_MJGC01000077.1, read as the reverse complement.
TGGAAACCCTATCCAACACCATCTTTTTGGCGATTGTCGTCGCGTTTGTGTATGCAGTAGTGCAATCCCTGATGGGTCGTTATGCAGAAATTCCCACGATCTCTGATGCTGCCTATGCTCAAGTTCGATAGCACAAGGCAGGAAAAATGTCAAGACTAGCTAGGCGGTACGGGCGTGCGAGCCACTACGGAGTTTTCTAAGTAACCGATGCCTTCAATTTCGATGCGAACGCGATCGCCAATTTGCATCGGCCCAATCCCGGCGGGAGTGCCTGTCAGAACAACATCGCCCGGTAAAAGCATCATCACCTTAGAAATATAAGACACCAGAAAATCAGGGGCAAAAACCATCTGGTCAATGGAAGCCGATTGCAGGGGGCGATCGCTATCATTGAGAAAGGTCTGTAACAGCGCCCCAGGACTGACCTCTCGCACGATCCAAGGCCCCAAAGGACAAAACGTATCAAACCCTTTTGCCCGCGTCCATTGCCCATCCTTAGCCTGTAAATCGCGGGCGGTGACATCGTTAGCAATGGTATAACCCCAAATCTTATTTTGGGCCTGTTCGGGCGTGCAGTCGCTACAGCGTTCGCCAATCACCAGTGCTAGCTCTCCCTCGTAGTCTACCCGCGTAGACTGAGCCGGGTAGCGAATCTCTACACCTGCTGCGATCGCCGAAGTAGACGGTTTTAGAAACAACAGGGGTTCTTCCGGCACCTCGCCTCCCATTTCGGCGGCATGGTTAGGATAATTTTTCCCCACCGCCACAATTTTTGAGGGCGCGCAAGGGGCCAGAATTTTATACTGTTCGGCGTCTAATTCGAGATCCGTGGGTTGTCCCTGTAACCAAGGCGGTGCATCTAGAACCTGCACCTGACGATTGAGTTGCAGTAAACCATAATAGATTTGCCCTTCGCGGGTTTGGACTCGGACATAGCGCTGCGCCATAAGCTCATCTCATGCCTTTGTATCTATAACGTTTAGGTTTGGGTGTGAGTCGAGAGAGGAGCTAGAACAATGACAGGCAAGGGAAGACCGATAATGTACAATTTTAGAGCTAAGTTATTTTAGCGTTGAGTTGAAAATTTTCAGAGTAGTTGGTCTAAATGCGATCGCTTTCCCTAGCACCGAACCTTCAACCCGGAAATGAGAGCGCCGTTCGGTCGCGTGCAGACTGTACGGGGAGCGAGTCAGCCCAAAATATGGTAAATTAATAGACTGCGGTTTCAACGGAGCCACAACAGCTTTACCCCAGGTCTAACACTAGTCAAGGGGAGGTGCTGTATTGCTTTTGAACCGTCTGTCTAAAGAGGCAGCCCCTCGCTTAGACAAAATGAGGATGTCAACACTATACAATAGTAAGTCCTTGCTTCTGCGGTGCTACCCGGCGAATCTCTGCTTGCGGTTGACAGCTTAAGAAGCCCTACTGCCCACAAGGAAAATTGGTCATGCATAACTTCGTCTACGAAACCATGTACATTTTGCGTCCCGACTTGGGGGACGAACTCGTCGATCAAAATATCGATAAGTATCAAAACATTCTGCGCGATCAAGGCGCTCAAGGGCTAGAAACCCAGCATCGCGGGAAGCGCCGCCTCGCTTATGAAATCGACAGACAGCGGGAAGGGGTTTACGTGCAAATGAATTATCGTGCCCCCGGAAGTGCTGTGGCTGTTCTCGAAAGAGCAATGCGCTTAAGCGATGAAGTGATTCGTTACCTCACCGTTAAGCAACCCGTGACTGAAGTTGAAGAAGCTGAAGCTGTAGAAGCTTAAACGCGGCTTGAAATTTGGTCGATGAGGGGGAGGTGAAGCCTTGCCCCTCTTTATTGCAACTGCATATTTTAGAAACCCCAGATTTAGGCTTAGGGTTTTAGAGAGCGCGGGTCAGGCGTTCTAGGTAGCGCTCAATCAACAGGATAGCGACAATATCGTCAATTGGTCTAGGGGGTTGGCGCATCCCCTTGGGTAAGAGGCGAGTCAACCCTTGGGGCGGATACATTTGCCAATAGCGATCGCGAGCTTCTAAAGAACTATAGCGCTCGTCAACCGTGACAATATTCGCCGATAGGGTCAATTCTTGGCTAATTCTTTGCTTCCATTCCTTGGCGCTGGTTTGATCGCCCATCACTAACAGCGAAATTGGGTATTGCTTTTGCAGTTGGGCAATAGTGGCGATCGCAGCTTCAGAAGCAATCACTTGATGATAGTACAATACGCGATCGACCCCCATCACAGCCAGGCCGCACTTTTGACGACCGGGATCGAAACCTAAAATAGCGGGTTGATCGGTAGGTGGCATAGAAACAGCTATCAATAGGGTCTTTTAGAGTTTAATCGCGAACCGGGCGTCGATCCTTTAAGTCCGAAACAGGACTTGATTATCTTGAATCGCAATAAATTCTAACTTCAGCGGGCCGGCCGTATAAATCGCTTCCGACGCCACCGCCCGAATATTCAGCGGTTGAGAAGACGCTTTAACCTGCTGAATAAACCGCAAGAGGGTTTCCGGGTTGCCATCGGCAATTTGAATCGTGGTATTGCCAAAAATTCCCGCACGACGGGCGCGAAACTTAGAAGACTCTACCAGCAAATCGAGGCGTTCCATAATTTGCTCCTCAGTCATGGTTAGCGGGTTAACAAGCGTCGCCGCCACCACTTCCCCGGAGAGAAACACAATCTGATTGAGGACTGCATCGGCAAATACGCGCACGGAGGTTTCGCCGCGTACGTAGTTCCCGCCGGAAAGAATTCGCACCACATAATCTTGACCGTCAGCAATTTGGCTCGTCAATTGCTCGACTTCCACATTGGTAATTTGAATCACGGGTTCGCTAGGGGGGGCTTCACCCGGACTTAAGATAGCACTTAAGGCGCTGCGATTGGCTTCATTCAGCAGGGCTTCAATCACCTCTGTGGCTCGATCGGGTGCGGGAATGCGAACCACCCCAGAGGCTAAAATTTGACCCCGTAATAGGGCAACGTTGCCTTGGCGCAGGCCTTGATAGTCCTGGTAGTAGCGTTCTAGGATGCGGACTTGGCGTTCTAAAAGCCGCTGCTGATCTTCAAGTTCTCCGAGGCGTCTTTCACCTTGGGCAATCATGGCGGTGCGTTCGGCAATTTCGCGATCGCGTTCTTCTAGGGCTTTGTTGCGGGCTAGAATTTCTTGGTCGCGTTCGGCCAAATCGCGATCGCGTTGAGCAATTTCTTGGTCGCGCTGGGCAATTTGTTCGCGCACGGCGTCCCGCTGTTGAATTAAATCTTGGCGTTCGGCTTGCAGTTGAGCAATGTCTTGACGCAGGTTTGCTGCCTGTCGGGTGACATCTTGAAGCCGCCCTTGGGCTTGTTGAAACCGATTGGTGAGTTCTCTTTGTTCGCGCTGGGTTTCCCGAAACTCTGCTTCTAGGCGGCTAATTTGTTCCTCGGTTTCTGCGAGTTGGGCTTCGGTTTGGGCGCGTTGTTCTAAAACGCTTTCTAGCGCTTCATTGGTTTCATTGAGGCGGGTTTGGGCTTGGGCTTGCTCTGTTCTGGCTTCAATCAGTTCGTTTTCGATTTGAGTTTTTTGGCGGTGAACTTCGTCGAGTTCTTCGCGGGCGCGTCGGAGGTTGCGCTGGGTTTCGTCATATTCAAAAACACCCCGACGCAGCGGTTTACTGGTGGCGAATAGAATTCCCAGGGTCGATCCGGAAATCAGAACGCCAGTGACGATAGTAATTAAAACCGCCGTGTCGCGGGGTCGGAGATTGAATAAGCTGAGTCTCGCTTTGCCTACTTTTGTGCCAATGCGATCGCCGAGAGTGGCCAGAACCCCTCCCAAGACTAAAATCGCCACGATCAAAATAATACCGATGGTCATAGGCAGCTATAGCAAGTCCAGATACAGCCTATCCCCAGCGGAGGCAAAAAGGACAAGGAAAATCCGAAAAATGACAACAAACCTAGGTAAATTGTTGACTCAGCGCCACAGGATTGTGAACGGTGATTTTTTTCTTGTGAATGGAAATCATTTTTTCCGATCGCAAGTCGCCCAGCAATCGCGTCACGGTTACGCGGGTTGAACCGATGGCTTCGGCGATCGCCTGATGGGATAACTTCAAGTCGATTGTAATCCCTTCTGGGCTAGGCACTCCAAAATCGCGGCACAAAATCAACAGAAAACTCACCAGGCGCGATCCCATGTCCCGGTGTGCCAAGGTTTCAATCATCATTTCGGTTTGTAAAATCCGAGAGGAAAGACCCTGTAGCATCAACATGGACAATTCGGGATTTTCCTTGAGGGCTTTTTCGACCTGCTCGATGGGTAAGGACAGCAATTCAACCGGGGTGAACGCGACAGAATGATAAAATCGATCCGATTTATGCCCGGTAATCAGCGATAACACCCCAAAAACGCTGTTCTCGCGCAGCAAGGCGACGGTAATTTCTTCACCGGCTTCATAAACTCGCGATAGCTTGACGGCCCCTTTGAGTAAAAAATAGACTCTTTCTGCGGGATCGCCTGGAAAGAAAATTGTTTTTCCCCGCTCAAACGTTTCAACAACGGGCGGATAAACACCGCCACTGAGTTGACGGAATACAGATGCTAGCGGTCTATCGTCAGTCACTACCATATCTTTCGCCTTAACCGTTGCTCCGGAATTTCCCCTAGTTGATGGATGAACGCCTCTGCGATGTCTTTGGCGTTGGACAAAAGTGTATCAGCTACGAACAAATTGCACTTTGAAAACACTTAAACCTACTCCTGAACGGTTTTTTGTGCTTAGTGTTACAGAAAATTTGTCTGATTTCCAGCAGACCGAATTCCGCTAGTTTGCAAGGGAGAGGAGAAAAAACTCCTCGCTCGATCGGTGTCAGGAGTCCCAATTAAGGTAAAGTGCCAGAAGGGTAATTGCCATTTCATAGGTCAGGCTGGCATTTGCTAGCGATCGCGGATGCTCAAGCTCACCCAACTTGTAGCACAGAACACCCTTGTTGAACTTGACCCCTAATTTAACCTAAAATCAAACCGCTATGTTGGACTTGTCCGGAAAAAATGCCCTAGTCACAGGGATCGCCAATAACCGCTCTATTGCGTGGGGAATTGCCCAACAACTTCACAAAGCCGGGGCAAATATTGGGGTTAACTATTTACCCGACGAAAAAGACCGCTACAAAAAGAAAGTTGAAGAACTCGTTGCTCCCCTCAATCCTAGCCTGATTGTGCCTTGTAACGTGCAGGAAGATGACCAAGTGCAGGCGATGTTTGCAGCCGTTCAAGAACAATGGGGCCGCCTGGATATCTTAATTCATTGTTTGGCGTTTGCTGGCAAAGATGAACTCAGCGGTGAATTTAGCCAAACCACGCGCCAAGGCTTCATGACGGCGCTAGAGATTAGCACTTTTTCTTTAACCCAATTGGCAGCAGCGGCTAAACCGTTAATGACTGAAGGCGGGAGTATTATTACCCTAACGTATCTAGGTGGGGTAAAGGTGATTCCCAACTATAACGTGATGGGCGTCGCGAAGGCAGGTTTGGAATGCAGCGTGCGCTATTTGGCTTCAGAAATGGGGCCGCATAATATTCGGGTGAATGCGATTTCAGCCGGCCCGATTCGGACGTTGGCGTCTTCGGCGGTTGGCGGTATCCTGGATATGATTCACCATGTGGAAGAAACAGCCCCTCTACGCCGGACGGTGACGCAGACTGAGGTGGGAAATACAGCAGCGTTCCTCGGCAGCGATTTGGCAAGCGGGATTACAGGTCAGACGATCTATGTGGATGCCGGATATGAAATCATGGGAATGTAGTCTTTGATTTCTGTGCGGATGGGTTAGGGTTGTACTATGCCCTAACCTGGCTGATATTTCTAAATTATGCAAACTAGCGATCGCCCTTCTACTACTCCTGTTGCTCAAACTCGTAGCGCTTCGGTTCATCGCGTCACGGGGGAGACAGATGTTTATGTGTCGATTAATCTGGATGGTCAAGGTCATTGCGAGGCTAAAACGGGAGTTCCGTTTCTCGACCACATGTTACATCAAATTTCGTCGCACGGGTTGGTCGATTTAGAGGTGAAAGCGACGGGGGATATTGAAATTGACGATCACCACACGAATGAAGATGTGGGAATTACCCTCGGTCAAGCGTTGGGGAAAGCGTTGAGCGATCGCAAGGGGATTGTCCGCTTTGGGCATTTTATCGCACCGTTGGACGAGTCGTTAGTCCAGGTATCGCTCGATTTTTCGGGTCGTCCTCATCTCAGTTATGGTTTAGAGATTCCCACGCAGCGCGTCGGAACTTATGATACGCAGTTGGTCAGAGAGTTCTTTGTGGCGCTGGTGAATCATTCTCAGATGACGCTGCATATCCGTCAACTGGATGGAATTAACTCCCATCATATTATTGAGGCGACGTTTAAGGCATTTGCAAGAGCTTTACGGATGGCGGTGGAAATCGATCCGCGCCGCGCTGGTCATATTCCCAGTTCTAAGGGGATACTGTAGGAGTCCCTAGGGCTTGACAAAATTTAGCTTTTATGTAGTTCCACGCAACCCTCCCGCTTTGTCTTGAGGGCGATCGCAATGCTATAGAGTTGGGTGAAGACGCTACTGCCTTGGCGGTTGCTATCTATCTGGGTTTGATGCCATTTATCAGGCTGGTGCTAAACGACGAATGGATAGCCGATCGTCGGGTTTCAGGATATCAATACTAGAGATAGGAACGGTTACAACTGCGATCGCCTCTCCCAAAGCGTTGAAGATTTCTAAGATAGCCCCTTCTTCTTTCCCGGCGGGATGGGGTACGTAGTCAATTAAAGTGGCAATATCGCCTTGATTTAAGTTGTATTCAGGAAAGTCTCGATTCAGTGCAATTTCTTGATAAAGTTCGGGTTTCATGAGTCTGCCTCTTTATTAGGAATTAGCGTAATAAACTGAAATTGTCCATCTATTTTTCGTTGTAACCAAATGGCGATAACCTCAAGATTTAAACCGTTAATACCCTGTAGACTTCCTTTGACTTGGTAGTACGTTCCGTATTCATCGGTTCGATCTTCAAGTGCCTCATTTAAGTCTGTAAGCTGGCGCAATGCATTGAGAAGGTCTTCAGAATTTTCAGCAGTGAACCCTGCTTTAGCCAAGAACTGCGATTTATCATTGCGAGAGCGTTGGATCAGCAAATAGCGAGAGAGCTTGGCATCAGGAATAATAGCATCTTCTGGAATTTTCACCTGACCTCCTCAAGCAATACTTCCCCGTTTGCGAGTTTCTTTGTAAGAAATTCCCACATTTTTTAAGCCAGCTTTAATCATTTGCTGCTCTAATAGGGTAAAGAAGCGAGCGCGATCGCCTCCTCTGACTACAGCTTGATTGTGGGCTTCTGCTAACGCTACGGGGTAGCCATAACCCTTTTGCACTTGGGCGAGGGTTAAACTTAAAGCACAATCGAGTAATGAGGCATCTTCGGCTACCCATTGGGGAAACTCGACGCGGGCAATTTCTGTCCCTACGTGGACATAGCAGAAATAGATGGCTTGTTCGCCATAACGATCGAGAATGCGTGCCGAACTGCGCCATAGGCCGCTACGTTGTCCGGGTTGGAGTAAATTAGACCAAATTGCTGTATCCCGCAGGGGTTGGAAGACTTGACAAGGGGCCTCATCGGTGATGCCGTTGCAGTGTAGGGCGCAGTTGGGGACATCATGGGGACAAGCTTCGAGGCGGAGGAAGTTTAGCGCCTCGCTGTTGCGCGAAGCAGAGAGATAGCCAACAAAGGGGATGCGGAGGGCTTGTAGGGCCTGCCAAGCTTCTAGAATGGGGGGAAGAATGCGATCGCGGGCATCTATTGGAAGTGGGTCTAAAAACCAATAAATCAGCGAACCATCCACCATTGCTAAAGCCGGGGTTGAGTGGAAGTCTGTTTGAGTTGCGAGTTCCGCCAAAGAAGCCGCCTCGGAAACGGTACGGCGATAACTCATCCACTCTTCGGTGCGAATTCCCCATTGACGGGAGGTATACAAGTCTTCCGGGCGGTAGAAAATTTCCGGTAGGCTATCAAGCAGAGGATAGCGATTTTGACCGTAGTGAAGGATAACGCGACCGACGTTGATTAAATAACAATAGGCGATTTCGTGATGGCTGGGGGCAATTTGCGACCCATCGGTGGCGAAAACGGTGTGTAGAGGCGGCGGCGGACTAATGTCAATGCAGGTTTCAATGGGTTCTAGGGGAGTGGCGGCGCTAAACCCGATGGCATGATGCCAGGTTTGTTGAATTTCGACAAGTTCGTCCTGTTTCTGACTGACTTGCGCCAGGTAGCGATAGGCGCGTTCGAGGCGCTGGCGGTTCGCCGTGGCTTCCTGGGTTAAGTGCTGGCTGATGCCTTGCATTTGTCCGGCAAGTTTGGTCAGATCGAGCATGGAACCGCCTTGGGGTTAAATGGGTTTGGCGACGGGTCGCCACTGGGCGAAATCTTGGGTAAATTGTTCTAAGGACAATAGATGGATGCGGGGAGAGTCGCCAACAGAGTCGCGTTCGGTTTGGGTGTTATATCCCCAGTCTGCCAAAAAGAGGGCGACATCCCACAAATCGGCTTGCTTCTGTACGGATTGTAAGGTTTTGAGACGGTCTTCAACAAACCAGAGTTTTTCGCCGGTGGTGCTTAAGCTTCGCAGAATTTCATGTTTGGGGCGATCGGTGCTTTTGCCGTAAATTTGTTGTTGGGGAAGGTCAATTTGTTGTTGTTGCAGTAGGGTACGGACGAAGCGTTCTTCTTTGGTGGTGATGATGAAGAGTTGTACCGGGGTAGAAAGGAGCGATCGCACTTTATCCACAACGCCGGGAAAGAAGCGATGATAGCTTAACCAGTCCATTTCATCGCTAGCAATCCAAGTATCGCGCTGAGTGTCTAAAGTAACTTCTAGGGTTTTGGGTTTCAGGTCTTCTGCTTCTAGGATCTGCTGAACGACGTTGGACCAGTCTTGGAGAATGTCTTCTTCGGGATAACCTAGAAAAATGGCCCGCAAGAGGATCGGCATTTCCCAACCCGTTTCAATCACAGGCCGCAGGCGATAGAACACGGGGGCTAAATCTTCGGGGGGTTCGCTTTTGGAAGGCATCCAAACTTGCCTATAGGTGCGCCAGGTGGTTTGGAAATACTCTTGCAAACCATCGCACAGCACTCCATCAAAATCTAGAGCCAAAATTCCAGGCGTTTCAGGAGACATAGAACCTCAAGTTGCGACGGAACTATTATGGCACTACCTTAAGGTTAGCTTCGGTGTTGTGCGATTAAACTGGGGTGCTAGGATTCGAACCTAGGAATGGCGGAACCAAAATCCGCTGCCTTACCGCTTGGCCACACCCCATTGACTGAGCCTTTGATATCATAACGCCACCCTCCCCTGGTTTGTCAAGGGGTTTTGTTGGAAAAATTTTGGCGGGGGCTATTGGCGTTCGTAGGAGTAGATATCGCCGGGTTGTTGAAACAGGATCTGCGATCGCGCTGTTAACTGTGCGATGTCCTCTGGTGCGATCGCGCTATGCATCGCTTCCACATTTTTCTGCATCTGTCGCCGATCTAACGTCACCCCAGAAATCACACCCGCGACGCCGGGTTGCTGTAAAACCCAGTTCAGCGCCACCTGAGCAATGGTTAAATTATATTTTGACCCAACGGTGGCTAAATCTTCTAACAGCGCCAGGACGGGCGACCAGCCCCCATGCGCGCGAACCATACTACTGTAGTAGAATCCGCGAGCGTGCGATCCTTGATTGGGTGGAGACTGCACTCCCCGAAACTTATCGGACAAGTAGCCACCCGCCAGCGGGCCGTAGGGCAACAAGCCGATATCATGGTCTAAGCAAAGCTGTTGCATCCCATTTTCCACCCGTCGATCGATGAGGCTATATTGAATTTGGTGATAGCGAATGGGCGCAAGTTGCAAGGCTTGTTTCAGCATGGGGGTATTAAAGTTTGTCACCCCTAATGTACGGATTTTTCCTTGTTCGATCAGTTGATTGAAAGTCTCAAAGGTTGAACTAAAATCGAGTTGGGGATTATGCCAGTGAACCTGCACGCAATCTAGGCTACTCTGCTTGAGATAGCGTAAAGAGGTTTCAATTTTGTTACGGACTTGGCTAGGGGTGGGGACTTCTCCAAAAAAGACGGCTTTGGTAAAAATCGTGCAGTCTCGCCCTTTCAATAACCGCCCAATTAAGCTTTCACTACGTCCATAAATATCGGCGGTATCAAAGCAGCGCAACCCTAATGCTAAGTAGGTATCAATTGCGCGTTCAATTTCGGGTTCGCTGATGCTTGTCCAACTGCGATCGTCCAGTTGCCAGCATCCCACGATCAGAGAATGGGGAATCTCGATTTCTTCAGTTTTCATGTAAACCAATCAACAAGGTTCGGGCTTGGGTGTGTAGGGAGAGAATCCAGCTATTTTATTGTTCATGCTCCCTGTTTCACTGTCAAGCCCCAGCCTCCGGAAGTTTTGAGAAGGTTTTCTTTCTCCCTGATTAATGCTTTTCTCTTTTTCAATCCCTATTAGGGATTAGATGAAATTGCAATTCAAACTTCTCGCGCTGGATTAGTTCAGTTTCGGCGTTTCAATCCCTATTAGGGATTAGATGAAATTGCAATAATGTGATGGGCTTTATCTGGCCCACTGTAATGGCTGTTTCAATCCCTATTAGGGATTAGATGAAATTGCAATAACCAAGCTGTAAGCAAATATCGGGAAAGCAACGCGTTTCAATCCCTATTAAGGATTAGATGAAATTGCAATTTCCTGAGCAAATCTTTGAATCTCAAGAAGCATCTGTTTCAATCCCTATTAGGGATTAGATGAAATTGCAATAATTGTGTTGCTGCCGTTGTGGTTCCGTTGGGGTCGTTTCAATCCCTATTAGGGATTAGATGAAATTGCAATTTAATGTCTGCAAGTGCTGTTGTTGGTGTTAATCCGTTTCAATCCCTATTAGGGATTAGATGAAATTGCAATATCTGGGCAGTCCAGAGGGACAACGGCAATCTATGTTTCAATCCCTATTAGGGATTAGATGAAATTGCAATCCAACGTTGGGCATCGGGGGCGCGTCGGGGGGTGACTCAGTTTCAATCCCTATTAGGGATTAGATGAAATTGCAATCCTTTCCGAACACCAGTGAGTTCTTGTAATTCAGGGTTTCAATCCCTATTAGGGATTAGATGAAATTGCAATATTTTGTTATTGAGATTAAATTCCAAATCCACGGTTTCAATCCCTATTAGGGATTAGATGAAATTGCAATACTAAATAGCATAGGGATAACTATCCCTGGGGTTGTTTCAATCCCTATTAGGGATTAGATGAAATTGCAATGCGATCGGATGTATAGGGGTATCTTTCCCATCAGGTTTCAATCCCTATTAGGGATTAGATGAAATTGCAATAACAGGAGCATCTTTAACCCTCCCCCGGTCGGGCATCACATAGTTTCAATCCCTATTAGGGATTAGATGAAATTGCAATTGCTAATCTTCTATAAATTAATTCTTGGAGTCTTGAGTTTCAATCCCTATTAGGGATTAGATGAAATTGCAATATTGTGGAGGGACTGGACGACCTTCTGCAAGATAGTATTGTTTCAATCCCTATTAGGGATTAGATGAAATTGCAATGCCCGGTTCCGCTCAATCTCCGGGACGGAAAAGTCGGCTGCACTCATGTTTCAATCCCTATTAGGGATTAGATGAAATTGCAATCTCTAAGCAAAAGCTTTATCTTCATCACAGTGTTGTGTTTCAATCCCTATTAGGGATTAGATGAAATTGCAATTTTTCTCAGCCGAAGGATTATTTTTATCGATAAATTCCTCCTGTTTCAATCCCTATTAGGGATTAGATGAAATTGCAATTGCAATGGAGTGGAAGATATCATTTTGAAGCCCGGGTTTCAATCCCTATTAGGGATTAGATGAAATTGCAATGCTTTCCTGAAATCTCATGGAGGCTATTTTTTTTCGTTTCAATCCCTATTAGGGATTAGATGAAATTGCAATACACCAACGTCTAACTCCCAATTGTTTGAAATTGTTTCAATCCCTATTAGGGATTAGATGAAATTGCAATCTCAATACTGCCTCTACGCCATCAGATTGTGCAGCGTTTCAATCCCTATTAGGGATTAGATGAAATTGCAATTTGAGGATGTTAATGACGGAGCGATCGCACTTGGCGGTTTCAATCCCTATTAGGGATTAGATGAAATTGCAATCTTCCAAGCTTGAGTTTGGCTTTGTTGATGATATTGATAGTTTCAATCCCTATTAGGGATTAGATGAAATTGCAATTTCACCAAAATAGGAAGCGCGATCGGATCTATTCCGTTTCAATCCCTATTAGGGATTAGATGAAATTGCAATAAAATTCTTCTACGGCTGAGCTGCTTAGAGGCTCTAGCGTTTCAATCCCTATTAGGGATTAGATGAAATTGCAATATTGTTGGTGCTGCGTGTTGCCATAGCAGTTGCCTGTTTCAATCCCTATTAGGGATTAGATGAAATTGCAATGCTAATGTTGCTTGAGATTGGCACATCACTTTTGTTTCAATCCCTATTAGGGATTAGATGAAATTGCAATGAGTGGTTGGACAAGCGGTCCACTGAATCCCTAGCAACGTTTCAATCCCTATTAGGGATTAGATGAAATTGCAATGTTATACCCAAGGCTTCCTTCAGCAGCCATTGATGCGTTTCAATCCCTATTAGGGATTAGATGAAATTGCAATAGTAAGGATGGCATTGGGTATCGTACTGAGCAATGGTTTCAATCCCTATTAGGGATTAGATGAAATTGCAATCTTATAATCTGTCCGGCTTCAGCATCTGCCGCTATAGTTTCAATCCCTATTAGGGATTAGATGAAATTGCAATTAGCGGATTTGCCTTGCTCTACTTCTAAATCAGCAAGGTGTTTCAATCCCTATTAGGGATTAGATGAAATTGCAATAGCGGCAACCCAGAAGCCTTGGTGTATTTAGTTTTCCAGGTACCGATGCGCGAGCGATGAGTCAAAGATAGCATACCCTGGGGGAACAGACAAGCCTCAGAGCCTGAAAGCCTTACCCTGTAAAGGGCGCGGGCATCTTTGAGAGAACAAACGCTGAAAACCTTAGCCAGAGAGGGTATAGAAGAACTTGGGGATAACCGCAAAATCTACACCCTCCCCCTCGCGCACTTAGGCGAAGAAAGCCACCTCATCGCGAGGCATTTCGCCGCCGATACGTTCCACCTTTCCCTGACAGCAGCCACAGAGGAAATAGAAACGGATGCTATCGGTGTCGGCTTGGATCAGTTTTTGTAGGCGCGATCGCAATCTAGCATAGTCCGTCGGCTCCAGCGAACACTCAAAGATACTATATTGCACCCATTGTCCATAAGACTTGAGAATCTTGTGAATCTTGGTTCGGCGCTTATCCTCAGAGATATCGTAGGACACCACAACAAACATAGTCCTATCCCTCCTATTTCTTAACCAGGGGCGGATATTGGTCAATTTCTCCCATCAGGTACTTCGCCAATAGCCTCGCCTGAATTTCAAACGCCTCTTGATAAGTACACTGTCTTCCCATCACCGGATGCTTGAACTTTGACTGCTTCTTTTCTTCGTACATCCGCAAGAATATCTTTAAGCCATCTGGGGTTAGGGATACCGCACCGCTAATCGGTTCGGCGGTAAAGTCGGAAGGGGTGAGTTTCTGATTGTTAATGGCGTTAAACACAACCGCATCCACCACTAACGGGCGAAACTCCTCCATCAAATCCAACGCTAACCCCGGTCTGCCGTAACGTTCAACATGGAGATATCCTAAATATGGGTCAAACCCGACAATATTAATCGCCCCTTGGATATCGTGGCGCAACAGAGCATAGCCAAAACTCAATAACGAGTTTACCGGATCGGTGGGGGGACGGCGACGGCGGCCGGGAAAATGGAAGAGGGCGTTTTTAATTGACTGGGGAAAACAACCAAAATAGGCTGCACTTCCGGCCCCTTCCAAACCGCGCAACGAGTTAATAGAATGGGTGGTATCAATCGGCGCGATCGCATCTTCTAGCCGCTGTATCCCCCGTTGCAAATCCAATTCTGGGGCTTCTCGCTGGCGACGCAATAGGGCAATGCGATAATTTTTGAGTTTTCCGCGCACAAATCCCCGCACCGCCCCTACAGCCCGTTCCGACTCGCCAGAAGCTTCCCACTGGGCAGCCCGCACAAAGATATTTTTGGTCATTTCTGGTTCCAAACGTCCTAGATAACGCCCCGTCGCCATCAAAAAACTGAGGGGAATGCGCTTTTCTAACAACTCCATCACCACCGCAGGCGAAACCGTCGCCCTTCCCAAAACCACCACCCCATCCACTTTAATCAGGGGTACATCTAACAGCAGTTGCTTATTGGCTTTCACGGTTATTCGTTCGTCCGTTTTGCCAATAAACGCATCCTCGTGGGTAATGTAAACTGTTCCCATCTGTTGAACTCCTGGGTTTATTCCACCGCTTCTTGATATCGCCGAACCTTATCCTTGGCTTGGGGCAAACATTGGGAGTAGAGACTGCAACCCCGACAGCGCGGCGTATATACCGCTTCCGGTCGCTTTCCGGTGGCGAACAGTTGTACAATTTCGCTAATGAGTGCGATCGCCTGTTCTCGCAACCCAGCATCAATCTCCACTAACTGACGCTGGTGCGAAGCCGCATAATAGACATAGCCGCGACTTACCGTTGTTTGTGTCATCTCTTCTAAACACAACGCCTGGGCGCAGACTTGCATCGCATCATTTTCCCACTCGCCCTTATCGCCCCGCTTATACTCCACCGGATAGAATTGCCCATCCGTCTCCTCAATTAAATCTGCTTTCCCTAATAATTGGTATTGTTCCGACTTCAACCAAATCGAACGAACCTGATAAGTTTCCCCCCGATTTTCTGCTGAAAGCGTATGCACCCGTTCGTGCAAACTGGTACCCTCAATTGTGTATTGGTTATCCACAAAATCTCCGATACAAAACATCCGCCAGCAGCGATGCGGACAATAGGCATAGTGATTCAGTGCTGCTATCGGTACATAATCAAAACCGTCCATCAGCATATCCTTACAATTCAATTGTGCGATTCAACTCTGTTAAATTCGCCGAAGCATTCCCATTCCCATCGGCGTTTTTCGTCCAATTCCGCAATACATCGCAAAGTCTGCTAGCGTGTTAATTTGTTTAATCGTTTGGGGTTCCACATCCCCAAAAATCCGAAAACTAATAGTTCCCACGCAGCCGATAAACTTACTCCGCGCATCCTTGACAATCTCAGTATGAATATCAAAGAAACTGGGAAACACCGAATCTAAAGAAATCTCCTCAAACGGCATCCCGCTATACTGGTTCCAGCGCCGCAGCAAACTATTAAATACCAAGTCTCGCGTTGGCAAAGCGCAGTCATAATGCATTTGGCGAAAAGCCGCAGGCGTACACAAAACAAAGTCTATTTGCCTAGCTTCATCCGAGGCATTTTCGTACAATTCTGCATAGGTGGAAAAGTTCGCCCAAGGTTGGGTAGATTGAGGCGTTCCCAAAATACTGGTAATAAATAAATCTGCTGGCCCCAAATGCCAAGGATGTTCTGGGTTAAGATTTAGCCACAGTTGATTTAAATGCCCAAACAGGACATCATCTAACAACGAAATTCGCCACCAACAAGGCGCACTCGCCGGAATCGGTTGTCGATGTTCGCATTGCAGAAAATCATTGCGATAAGAGCCTTTTTTAACTTGTAATGGACTTAATGAAAACGCTTTATCCGCCTGTTGATCGTGCAAGTAAGTCCCTAAGTCTCGATCTACAGAACTCACCAGATTTAAAAACAAAGCATGAACATGTTTCCCCTGCAAGTAACCGGGCGGAATCGGAGAAATAGGTACAAGGTTGAGAACAAGACTGTAGGGCATAATAATGTACTCAGACAGAAGAATTACAGAAAGTAAAGATTGGGGGTAGCCTATTAATCGCAGCTAACCCCCTGATTTCTATCCTCCAAAGTAAAACTGCATTCGTGCTGGAATTTGAATCTTTTCAGCAGTTCCTTCAAAATTATAGAAATCTCCACGCATCCGCACATTCCGAATCAAACTGACAGGTGGCATATTGATCGTGTCATAGCTAATCACCTGATGGGTAAACATCACATCCAGGGGATTTAGAGGATAAGGACAAGTGAACTCTTGATTTTGATTGCGCTTGGGCTTAGGTAATTCCACAACCTTGAGTTCAGCTTTACTCGCCCACTTTCCTAAACGAACCCACTTGGGCAGCTTTAACTCCTTTTCAGAAATAATAAAAAATTCAAACTGACTTTCGGGTGCAATTTCCTTCGTTCGCCCAAAGCCCGGAATGTTTTTCTGAGTTTTCTCCATCTCAACATGGTAGTTATTGTTGGCATACTTCCAAGTATTGAGAGTAGAAGAATGAAAGAGCGATCGCGCAGGCGTCACGTAAATATTCTGCTGATTCAAAGGCGTTAAATGCACCTTGTATTTAGGAATTTGTTCGGGACAGAAATAGCAATAGGAATCTTCTAAAGCAACAGTTGTTCCATGAACTTCACTATCTACTAATCCTAGGGCATAACAGAGGGCATAGTTATGAATAGCCGCTTCTGTTTCATACAATCGTCCAATCTCGCGAGTTGCATAGTACAAACTGTCATGCAACTCTAGCTGACAGCGATAGATAGCAATCATAAAAGTTATTCCGCTGAAGTTGCGGCTCCTTTCTTACTGCCCTTTTTGCTTTTTTCAGAAGTCGTCTTTAAAATATACTTCTGGGCATATTGAGTTGATTCTACATTGGCTTGATTCAACAATTCTCTAAGCTGAATTTCATTGCTAGTAATTGCTTTAACTTCAGCTAAAAGAGAGGTTAAAGAATCACCGATAAAATCAGTATGGGGGATGCACTCTTCAGTCATAAGTACAGAAATAGCTTCTTGAGCAGCACTTAAAACATCATCTTCATTTAAAGGATCGGGCGCTTGAATTTGACCTCTATCCGCCATCAGGTCATAAACTTTTTGCGTCCAACGCAGATTACTAACAATTTCGCCATCTGCGAAAATGACACCGACTAGTTCATTCCGAACGCGTCCTGTTCGAGTTGTTTGTGCGCCATAATGCCGAGTTCTCAGTATATTATTGAAAACATACAAAAAACCGGCTTCAGTTGGATCTTTTAGCGTTACAATACTCGGAAAAAATACTTGTGGTAGAATGTGATCTTGACTGTTGATTCGGCTTGTTACCTCTCCTTGACGGCTCATGGTGCCATTTTCAAAAGGAGCATTGAGAGTAAAGTTTAAGTGAGAATCGTCAAAAGGGGTAATAGAATAGGCTGTGTCTACTACAACTTTTGATTTTTCAGAACCAGAGTCCCCAATTGCAAAGCCATAAAGAACGCAGTCAGGTGTTGTCTTACTAAAATCAACATTATAATCGCACTTTTCCCAATCTCCGATTTGATAATTCCGCAGCAATTCTCGTCCTGTAAGTCTTTCAGGAGTTGATTGTTTGCGTTTAAACATGGCTAGACGGCTAATCGTTTCGCGATGATTGATTCCAGCCCGAACTCTTGCTTTATTGAGTTCGCCATCCGTTTGAAATAAGGGATAAGATTCAGTCACTCGAATCGTAACAAAGTGAGCATATTTGCCCATCGGTTTAGCCGGAATTTCGCTGTGAAAAAACTTTTGATCGACTGATTTAAGCAATGACATGATGAAATCTCCTAGAGTGAGTCTGTACGTAATAACCTTGTTAGTTCAAATCTTGTAGAGGATTTAGCTAAAAGTTTAGGATAAATCCAAAAAGAGAGTTTAAGGGTTGGACTCGTCATTTTCAGCATCCTCTTCCTCAACAACCTCAATTCCTTTAGCTTTGCGATCGCGCCATTCTCGATCTTCTTCTAAGCGATAAAGATAGTCACAGGTGTCGCGAATTAAATTGAGTTGCATTCCTGCTAAACGAGCGCGATCGCCTTTAAAGGTTTCTGCAAAAATTACCTCAACAAAATACTTAGCAAATTCATAGACAGCTTGTCTTTCCTCTTCGGAATTTAATGCAGGTTTCCATTTTCCGTCTACAAGAGTAAATGTAGGTTTTCCTTCTGCTGTTTTACGGCGTACATTTGTCATCAACTTAGCAATTCTGGCAGCAACGACATCTGTTAAAGATTGAGTATCGTTAGCTAAAGCTTTATCAACTTTGAGAATGACATCGGCTGCTTCATCAATCGGTTTAAGAACAGCATTCGGTTTAGCAAATTGGCTTTTAGCACGGTAGAAGCGACGGTACAGTTGAGTGAGTTCTCGCAATTGGTTCATAGCTTTTCCTTTAGGATCGAAACAGGAGTAGAAATACTGATACAGTTGAATCTTGGCAATGGGTGCTGTATCCCAATCCAACTTACGGACTAATTTGCTCAGGTAATGAAAAACATACAAAGGGCTAGTTTCTAAATCGCGTGCTAAATCTGATAACTTTCCCCAGTCAGGATTACCGTCTTTTTTACGATTGACCTCTAAATGAATGCAATACGCAGCACTCAGCGCATTCAAGGGGGAAAACCCTCGTTCTCTTGACAAAATACGATCTAAACGATACTCATCTTGCTGAATTAAAGAGCGAATGGCTTGATGTTCGCCGTCAAGGATGGTCGTTTTTTCAAAATCAGCACCACTGATATAAGGGGGAACAGGGGATTCTGAAACTACAGCTTTTACATCTAAAATGAGAGGCAAAGCTAAGGCTAACCAGGCAGGCATTACCCAAGATTCTGTATCAGTCGCATCCTTTCCAGGCGGTAAGGCTAGGAAAAAGAAGGTGAGAGGTTGATTGGGAGGGTAACTAATTTTGAAGGTTCGGTCATTTTCCGGCTGTAAGTCTTCCTGAATTAATAATGAATCCACCTGCTGATAGTTGTTGGCTGTAAAGTCTGCAACTTGTTTTTCTGAAACTAAATGTTTGCGTATATCTGCATCAAATCGAGTTCTAGCAATCCAGGCGTAGGCTTTTTGCAAGAATTTATTTGTTTCTGGGGTAAAGAAATAAGCCGGGTAAAGATAAAGGTAGCGATACTTGCGGCTTTCAAAATCCCCACCTGTAGCATTTGTTTGATTCATTAAAATTTGTCTCAACATAATCTCTATAGACCAAATTGAGCAAATTTGTCGTTTTGCTGCTTGAGCATTAAATAAAATTTGACGATTACTATAAACTTGAGGAGCAAATAAAGTAGCTGACTCCATTTGCTCAGTTACTGTGAAAGAAGAACTTGACATTGCACACACATTTTCTCGTCCTCTTCCTGTGATTTTTGCTGCATTATATCGACTAAGTGCAATCAGGAAAGGATCAATTTCTGGTTTATTAACGGCACCTGTAGGTAACGAAACAATCCGGCTAACATAAGTTCGTAAGTCATCCCACCCATCTGCTAAGGTAAACTCGCCTACAATCGGTTGAATACAATGAGCGGCATGATAAACCATATCAGTCATTTTTTGGCGAACTTGATTATCCTCTAGACCTTTGTTGAGTTCAATATATTTTGCTGCTAGATAATACCAATCTAAAGGAACTCCTCCTGTTTTTTTGAGAGATTGAATAGCTCTGACTGCAACAAGTTCATGTGCCAACCCTAAGTATTCAGCTAGCTTATGAGTTAAATCTAGCTCTGGTAAACTTTGGCGGACATTCTTAGACAACTGTTTTTGGTAGTTATTAAACTTATTCTGCCATTCACCCCAAACTTTTCGGCAAATGACATCTCCAAATTCGGCTAATCTGTCTATGCGATAGTCGTCCTGAAACTCTAACTTAAATTCAGATGAAAGCTCTCCAGATTTTTGGAAATTTTGCAAACTTTCACTTCTTTTCTGGGCTGAAGATGCTTTAGTGCTAGGAATGAGTTTGCAAGCCGCATCAACGCTCACTTTCATTAATTCAATTGTATTAAAAAATAACCAATAATAATCAGCAAACTTGAATCCTTTGCCATCTCGGCTGAATCCAATCGTTCTTTGTTTTAGTCGTTCTGCACAAAGGGTTTTAATTTTTTGGATCGCTTGTTCAGGAAGCTCTTGAGTTTTGACTTGGGTAGCATCTGCTTTCACCAAGTAAACAACTCCATCCGGCAAATAAAGAAGAGGAGTATAGTTTTCTTGAAGATGCATGTCAATTAAGGTATTGTTAATGATATTGGTTAACACGCCTCGATTATCCGAAAGGGAGTGATAACTAAACTTGAGTTGATGATTGCTCAAATCACCAATAATGCTGGGTAGACTACCTGCATCAATATTGCTAGGATGCTTAATGACTGAAGCAAACCGATCGGATAATTTCACTAGATTTGCTAACGTGCCTCTGACTCTACCATCAAGTTGGGTTTGCAAGCCGCGAATATCTAAACCTAAATCAGCATCGTATTTATCTCCGGCATTATGAGCTAGCCAAACAATATCATTAACCTCAGATTCCCAGTTATCTCCTAGAAATCTGTCTAAACCGAATTCTTGGGCTTTTTGCAAGACGTAATTGCGCCCGAAGTTCGGAGCCTCATGCTTGTGCGGGGGATCTTTTCGCCAATCTCGCTGCTCAAATCGGTTATCTGGATCGTTAGCTTGCAACCAAATTGGATAATCGGGAAACTTGTCAAAATCATGCAGAATATAGGCAGCAACAAATAAACGCACTTCTCGTTCTGAACAATTCCGTTTAACTGGGTTAGTCTCTACCGTGCTTTCTCTAAGAGCTTTAGCAATCCTGTAAGTTGGCAACAGCCCATTCAGCAGATGAGAAATAAACGATTGATCGTGCTTGCTACGCTCAACATTTTTACCTTCTGCGCGTCTATCTTCAGTAAATTGTCCTCCTTTAGCAGTGGCACCCACTAATCGATAAATTAAGTTAGGGAGAACGTTTTCTGCAAAAGATTGAAGAATGCGATCGCTCTCATTGCCGTCTGTCTCTAAAATTGCTCGTTTGAAAAGTTTAACAGTTAAAAGCTCAGGCTTTTCAACTTGTTCATTCTCTTCCTCATCAGAATTTAGCCATTGATACAGCTCGTCTTCGTTCATTCTTCTGCACCTTCTGATTTAATAGATTGATATTGTAGAATTCTTCCTGGTTGAACGATCCACAACCTTCCTACAACTTCTGCTTGTTCTAATCCAAGAATTAATGTTTCAATCGCTTGCAACAATTCTGCGAAAGTGGCTTGTGAGGACAAACGAATCACAATAATTCCTGCATAGTCAGAAGGATTAAATCGCAGGCGATTTCCAAATCCTCGATCCAAAGTCACTAAACATCTCTCTTCTTCACCGCAGATACTTGCTAGCTCAATGTCTGGTGTTGAAGTTAAACTTTGTTCTCGGACTGTTGCTACATCATGTCCTGCAAGGCGGAGTTTAGTAACAACTCGCAAACTTCCTAAATTTTCATCCAGTTTAATTCTTATCAACTTTCTACCTACTAATTGCTAATTGGAATTTCTATATAGTCATTCCTCGTCATTTCAGCACCATAAGCAATACAGGCTAAAACATCCTCTTTTTCAATTCCTGGGTATTCTTCCAAAATTTGCTCAATGGTTTCTCCCCCAGCCAAAAGATCTAGAATTAAAGAAACCCAAATTCGATGACCTCGAATACAAGGCTTTCCAAAACAGATATTAGGCTCGATAGAAATTCTCTGAAGTAAGTTTTGTGTTGTCATGGACAGAACCTCAAATTAAAGGTAAACTATCTAAAATAAGTTTTTAGCGAGCTAACAGATCCATCCTTCATCTTCTTGGGGTTTCCAGTGCCAAATTAGAGTTTCTAACAGTAACGCGGATTGACCAAATGCAATAGTATAAGGTGGGTTTCTATCTTCCATACAATCGCTGAGAGAGTAAGCTTGGAAATGAATGGGTAAGCCTAATTTAGCGCGTAGAGTTGAGCGATTTCGATCGGACACAAAACAGACTAAATCTCGTCGCCACAATGCTCCACTAATCTGATTGATTCCTGCGGTAGCTTCTAATCCTTTAAGAACTTGTACTTTACCTGATTTAGCAATTTCACTTAAATCCTCTCTTGAGCAGTAAAACTTCCAGTCTTCTCTAACTTCTCGATATCCTGTTAATTTTAAATAACATAAAGCCCGCTCGAAACGATTGATTGATAAGCCAGCTTTTTTGGCTTCGTTAGTGAAAGATTCTTTATCTACCCACTGATAGATAAAATTACTCAGGATACTAGGAAGATTGTAAATTTTGTAGCGTTCTTGTTCGGGTTCATCTGGATTAGTTGCATCATAAATTCCACAGTCTAGTTGACTGCTTCCTCGAAAACTCCTTACTTCTTCAATAATCTTTTTCTTGCTTTCCTTCATACAATGAAAAAGCTGTGCATATTTTTGCTTTAAGCTGATGCCTAATGCTTTCTGAATATCTACCTCAAAGCGGTTAGCAGCTTCGGGATATTGAGCTTTCATGTTTCCCTTGTTTAGCTCTAAATGCACGCAAGCTGATTGAATACCTCCCCATCGCTTGGGATATTGCTTAAACTCGTTGATATAACCATAATGAGCGCGAATGATGTTAGAAAAAGTAATGCGATCGCAAATATCGCCGTTTTGTAGTGGATGTTTATCGACCTCAAACAAACGCTCTACAATAAAGTTGGGCAAAAGTGCATACGCTTGATAGGTATCAAATCCTCCATGTCTACCTAACCTCCCAAAGCGTTGAATAAAATTACCTGCATCTGCGGCTTCAAATACTAAAAAATTAATTTTAAAGTCTACTCCAACATCAATAGTAGAAGTACCTAGCAATAAATCTGCTTCTTCCACCGATTTAGATTTTTCTGTTTCACCTGTTAAGCCTGTATTCTCTCTAACTTTTAAGCCCAAGGGTGCAAAGAGTTCTTGAAATTTAGGTAACAACTTTTTCACAGCCGCAATTGAGTTTAAAATAATTGCCCCCTTACTCTCTGTGTTTTCTTGAAAAAACCGTAGAATAATTGTTTCAGCGTTTTCAACAATCCAGTTATAGTTAGAGGATAGGCTAGGCTCCAAGTTTCTAGGAAAAATGAGATCCACAGGAAAGTTTATTTGTCGCCAACCTTCTTCATTTGTAAATTTGTAAGCTTCTTGACTGACTGGATCGATAATATTATATCTTAAGCCAATATTACTTAAAAACTCTTGTAATAACTCGTTAGGGGTAGCCGATAAAAACAGGAATTTTTTACCTGGAGTTGTATGCTTAATGAGTAAAATAGCGTTCAAGATATTAGTAATTTGAGGTGAAGAAAAGACATGAAATTCATCAAAGATAAACAAATTGTAATTATTATCAATTTTTTGAAAGAGTCGATCGGAGTTATCTCCTTTTCCTGCCTTGTTACGTCGCAGGTAACGAAAGTCATGGATGTAATGAAAAATATCTGGGTTCGTGAGTAAAATTTCAGAGTTGTCAGCCCGGTTAATCAGGCCTTCTAGTTTAGATGGTATTTTATTCGTGGCAATAAATTCTTCTAATACTGCTGCGTTCAAACGATAAATTTGGGGATCGTGTTGCGGTTTAAACTTAGCTTTGTAACCTTGTGCTTGTTTTTCTTGATCTCGCCCTAATTCGTTAGTTGGATAGGTTGCTAAAGTATAAGTCCGCTGAGTCATTGCAGCCAAGTATGCAGCCAGACTCTTACCATCTCCCGTAAGGGCAGTATTAAAAATGACATCAATACTTGGATCTTGTAGAGCTTCATAGGTTTTCGCTTGATGCCATGCTAAAGAAGACCAATCTGAAGGTAAAGTGACTCCCGTGGGAAGCGTACTAGCAGGACGAGAATAGACAGGTTTAAGCGTGATTTTGTAGTTAGACATATTCATTCTGCGTGTATCAGCTAACATCAACCTGTTAAGAAGCCGAAAAGAATAAATGGCATTAGGTAGGTTGAACTTTAGTAATTACCACTATGACATCAGTATGGAAGGGGACTCTTCCAGAAAACGGGGGAGGCGCGATCGCGTTTCCGTTCTCTTTCGCATTTACAATAAATATAGAATAGCATACTGATTCTAAAGTGCAAGTATATTTTATAAATGCCCAGGAAAAAAGAAGCACTTACACTTTCAGTTCCACCTGGAACCAAAGAGCAACTTGAAGAAATTGCCGAGCGCTTTGGGATCTTGTGGGGAAAAAGCCCCAGTCCATCGGGGTTGGTGGTGGCGATCGCCCAACAGGAACTCCACCTGGGGCGCGAAGCTCTGAGCCTGAACGAGCAACAGGTGAAAGCCTTACGCAGAGCCACTAAACTGCTAATCGATGCCGGACAAATTGAGGAAGCCGACATCATCAATACCCTGTTACTCAAACAAGGCGATCTTGAAGCCCCCCTGCGCCAAGCCCTCCTACAACAGCAACATCAGTCCGTACAAAATTGGCGATCGCAAATAGACGAACTGATCGCCAACCGCCAGCCGTTTCGGATGCAGTACCGCAACTCCCAGGGGCATGATTTAGCGTTTACTGTCCGTTATGCGGCAGTCTGTTTCTATGAAAAACGCTTCTATTTACAAGTGTGGTGCGAAGAAACCGCCGATGCCCTAGCAGATAACCCCGATTTGCCCGAAATCGCCCATAATCGCTGTTTTCGCTTCGATCGCATCCAAAGCCTTCAGCCGATCTCTGGGGTCTGGCGAGGAGAATTTGACACCATCAAAGTGTATTTACACTTTAGAAACTGGCTGGCGAATGCCTACGAACCCAAGGAAGAAGATATTGAGAATGTGGTGATGGGAGAGATCCGCCAAGTCGTGCGGCGCGTGGTTAACCCCTTCTGGCTGATTCGGGAAATCTTTAAATACGGCAAAGACTGCGAGATTGTAGCGCCTGATAGCGTGCGCGATCGCTTTCGGCGAGAACTTCAGGAAATGTGCGATCGCTACCACCTGAACCGCAACCCGGAACAATGATAGAAGCGATTAACCCAGGATCTGCTGAACCGAGAGTTCAATCTCAGGAAAGGCGAGGAGGGTTATCGTTTGCTCTCGGCTGAGGATTTGCACGCTCTGATAGCCTTGAGAGGTTGGTTCTCGGTACACTTCAATCTGTTGAGCGTTTAAGTCAATCAGCCACACTTCAACAATCCTAGCTTCAGCATAGATTGGAATTTTGATTTCCCGATCGAAATCAACCGTAGTGTCTGAGACTTCGATAACCAGGAAAATGTCATCGGGTTGGGGATGATTTTCTGCGTAGAAGTCTTCTCGCCTTCTTAACAAAGCAATGTCCGGTTGAGGTTCAGAGTTATTGCTCAGACGGATTGGATTTTGGGAACGAATTATTGCTTTTGTTGATAGCAATAAGATTAAACGCTCTGTTAATCGATCGACACAAGCCGCGTGTCGTCTACCGATGGGGGACATTTGCAGAATTTCTCCTTGAATGAGTTCAACGCGATCGCGATCGCTGAGAATTCCCAGTTCGCTCATTTGGTGATATTGCTCGACTGTAAATTTCTTTCGGAGAATTTGTCGCGTCATCTCTCTCCCTGGATTTTAGAAAAGTTTAGAAGGTTCAGGTACTTGCTCTTCACCTTAACAGCAACTCAGAATAACTCACTCGCCAGAGAGAGGATCGATCTCAAGGCGATCGCACACTATTGCTACAGAGAATCCTCTAAGGAACAGGTTATGACACTCACAGGTAAAGTTGCCCTCGTTACTGGGGCGGGTTCCGGTATTGGTAAAGCCAGTGCTATTCTCTTGGCGCAGCAGGGGGCGAGAATTGCAGCCCTTGGACGGACTGGGGAGGAATTGCAAGAAGTTGTTGACACCATTCAAAAGCAAGGGGGAGAGGCTTTAATCGTAGAAGCGGATATTGCTGAACCGAGTCAGATGCAACAAGCGATCGCTAAAATTATCGAGCAGTGGGGACGACTCGATATTGTGTTTGCGAATGCTGGAATTAACGGCGTTTGGGCCCCGCTGGAAGAACTTGACCCCCAAGAATGGCAGAAAACGATTGATGTTAACCTCAATGGGACGTTTTATACCGTTAAATATGCGGTTCCTTACTTGAAGAAACAAGGCGGCGCGATCGCCATTACCTCTTCAGTCAACGGAACCCGGATGTTTAGCAACACGGGCGCAACGGCCTATGCTTCTACTAAAGCGGCGCAGGTAGCCTTTGCTAAAATGATTGCCCTAGAACTGGCAAAAGATCGGATTCGGGTCAATGTCATCTGTCCCGGTGCAATTGACACCAATATCGACCAAAGCACCGATCGCCAGGATTTGGAAGAGGCGCAAGAACCGGTAGAGTTTCCTGAAGGGCAAATTCCGCTAACGGATGGCAAGTCTGGGACTTCCGAACAAGTGGCCCAATTGGTTTTATTCCTGGTTTCCGATGTCTCTAGTCACATTACAGGGACGGAAATCTGGATCGATGGGGCGCAGTCGTTACTGGTGGGTTAAAAAATAAAGGTTGCATCCTCTAATTCTCCGTGCTACAATGAAAGACGGACTTAAGCGGATGTGGCGGAATTGGTAGACGCGCCAGATTTAGGTTCTGGTTCCGAAAGGAGTGAAGGTTCAAGTCCTTTCATCCGCACTTTTTCTCAGTAGCAGAGAGCTACAGGATAATTTGCCATAAGCCCACAACGCAAGCCAGCATTGCCAGGTGTTGCGGGATTAAGTTTTGCAAGGGTTGATGAGAAATTTTTTGGGTGAGAATCACGCTACAAAATAGAGCAAAGATCAGCGTCACGCCTTGCAGGAACGCAATCACAGCCGGATCGGCGACAATGATGGGAACGCCAACCTTGCTATAACCAAACGTGGCGAGGGTGACAGGGATAACTTGACCGGCTTCGGTTAAGCCTAAATGGAGATAATGGGCTAAGTTTGCGCCTAAGACTAGAGGCAAGTAACCGTAGGCTAATTCTACAAACGGACGGGGTTTAAGCTGGCGATTGAAGAGTTGTAACAGACTGTAGCCGCAAAGCGCGATCGCAACCGGTATCAGTAATACCAACACGGCCAGCCCTGCGTGAATGCCAAAATGGGTTAAGTCCCCATTCAATCCCAAAAACCGATTGATTTTGGGCAGGCGATGCAACAAGACTGCCCCGAATAAGAGGAATAATAACGCCACTTCCGAGTAAGTGGGGGTATGACTCGTCCACAGTTCAATTCCCGGCGGGCGGAAATTCAACTCAACCGAACGATGGGGACAAGCTTTCAGACAGGTCATGCACAGTACGCAATTGCGATTATCCACCAATTGGGCGGGATGGGAATAGACCGGACAACCACCCGTTTCCAGACCTTCCCCTTTTTGCGGGCCGCCTTTATAACATTGATAGGTGGTACAAGTGGCAGAACAGATCCCCTGTTGGGCGCGCAGTTCAATCATCGCCAATTTAGCAAACATCCCATTCATGCCGCCAATGGGACAGAGGTAGCGACACCAAAAGCGCCGTTCAAATAAGATTGAGAAAATGACAGCCCCGGCGGTGATGAGGAGTAACAGACATCCCGATAGATAGGCTGTATTCTCCAAATTCCACAACTCTTCCCATAGGAGAATGAGGGTAAATAAGCCAAACAGGAACCAACCGCCCCATTTTTCAGCTAAGGCGCGGGGCCAGCCTTGGAGTTGTCGGGGGAATATCTTTAAAGAGAGGGTTTGCGCCAATTCTCCATAAATCATAAATGGACAGAAGGCACACCATAGCCGCCCAACGAAGGGAAAGGCGATTAAGATTAACGGCCACCACCAGGCCCAAAATAGATTTAAGGCAATATTGCGATCGCGCGTTTGCGGGCCAAATAATAATAAAGCCACAACCAGCGCAAAAATGCCCAAGGTAAAGCCATAATTGATGCGATCCGGCCACCAAGGACTGCGTAAAAACTGCCGTAACTGCGGATAAGCGTTCAACAGGTTGAGGCGAAACCGTCTCTCTTTCTTACTCGCCGACCAAAAGACATCTTCCGTTAATTCTGCCGCACCATCGGATTGAACGATCGCCCGTTCGATTAACCCTTCTAATTCCGTAATATTGCCGGGAAAATCGTACCCTTGCAAGCGACGCAACGCTTCTGGGGTGACTTTGGGCTTATTCACCCCCCGCTTGCGACAGAACAAACTGATGTAATATTCTACCTTGGCCTCAATATCGGCTTTCCGCACGCGCAACGGGGGCACTTTGATAATTTTCACCAAGCGTTCCACTTGAGGCAAGCGCTTTTCCGAGGTAATTAAAATTCTCGCCTGACAGCGACGGGGTTCCGGTTGGGGTTCGCCCTCGCGATGGACGGGGGTATAGTATCCGGTTTCGAGTAAGGGTAGCAGTTTTTCTTGTAAAACAGGGGCTAAGTCTTGCAGGTTATTGAGAACAAGGGTACCATCCCCCAAATATTCTAAAACTCCCGGCTTGCCACCCACTCTGCCAAATAGGTCTGCGCCGCTGGCTTGGATAACATCGCAATTGATTTTAACAATAGGGCGCTTGCGATCGCTCGAACCAAAATGAATCAGCGAAGCAATATTATCTTTCCCCAAACCCGGTTCGCCAAAAATTAACACGGGTTCGCGGCTATCGGCGGCGGCGCGAATTTCCGAACGCAACCGTACCGCATAGCGACTGGTGCCCATAATACCCCGTTTGACTTTGGGGACTAAATAGGGACGCAGGGCGACTTGGCGTTCCTGTTCAAAGGCTAACTTAGATTGAACTTCGACTAATTCGTCCGCCAGTTGTCGCGAGAAAGTCCGGCTCACTTCTGGATGCTCCTGGGCGATCGCGCTAAACTGTTCGGCGGGAATCTTCCACAGAATGCACTCGCTATTGGCGATCGCGCTCATTTGGGCGGCTTGCTCTAATAGCACCTCCTTGAGGTAGAGAACCGACCCAGGCAGCAGCGAGGCAGAAATCACATTTTCTCCCGTTTTCGAGCGCTGGCGCGTCTCTAAATAGCCGGAAACCAGAATATAGAGAGCCGATGGATTCTCCCCTTGGGTCATCAACGTTTGTTGAGCCGGGAGAGTGTGCGGTTCCATCGCCTGGGCGATCGCCCCTAGCACCGTTTCCGATAGCGTCCCCAACGGCGATCGCTCCTGCAACCACCGAAGGCGATCGCCTATTTCCTCATGGGATGACTCATTCACTGCCCAACCCTCCCGGCTACCAATCCACCTGCGATCGCTCCTGAACCACGCGCTGATAAACAGTTTCCGTCTGTTTAGCAATCTTGGGCCAACTAAAACGTCGGTCTAAATCCTCATACGCATTATCAATTAACCACTGCGCGTAGCCCGGATTTCTCAACACCTCCAGTATGCCCCATGCCAGAGAATCCGGGTTATTCGTCCAAGTCACCACCCCCGTTTTCGTGTGGCGGACTACCTCCGGAAGCCCTCCCGTATCGGAAACCACCACCGGAACCCGCGCCGCAAAACTTTCTAGCGCCACAATCCCAAAAGGTTCGTATAAACTAGGGAACACCGCGCAGTCAGCCACCGTTTGGAAGCGGTCTAAATCGGCATCCGAGAGAAACCCCGTAAAATAGCAGCGGTCCCAAATACCCAGATTCCAAGCTTGGCGCTTGAGATGATCCGTATTTCCCCCCCCAATAATCACAAACTTGGCATAGCCTTGCATTTCCCACAACACCTTGGGGGCGGCATTGAGTAAGACTTCCACCCCCTTTTCATAACTCATGCGACCGACATAATAGACAATTTTTTCCCCATCATCCGCAAAGCGATGGCGAAAAGCGCTGCGATCAAAATCGGTAGGATGTTTTTTCTTCTCCGGGCGAATGCCATTGTAAATTACATCTATCTTGTCCCAGGGGGAGGTTAGCGCCCGTTCTACCTCCCGTCGCATATAGTCGGTACAGACAATAATCCGCCAAGCTTCGTGGGCGAGTAACTTTTCCTTGCCGTCAATATAGTAATGGGTAGGGTTATGCAAACCGTTATAGCGACCGTATTCCGTGGCGTGAATCGTCGCAATTAAGGGAATTTTGAAGACTTGCTTCAGCGCGATCGCCGCATCAGCCACTAACCAATCATGGGCATGAATCAGATCGAATGGGCCTTCTTCGAGGATTAACTTTCCTCCATGTCGCCCCATACTCTCATTCATATTCACAACCCAGTGAAAAAAGTCGTGACTATGCCCCATTTGAACGCGATGAACCGCTATCCCATCCACGCGTTCGTACAGCGGCGCTTCCCCAAACTCAACCGTCAGCAGGTGAATTTCATGACCGAGTTTCGCCAATTCCGGGTATAGTTCGGCCACATGACGGGCAATTCCGCCAACAATTCGGGGAGGAAATTCCCAAGCCAGCACCAAAATTTTCATGCCTTCGTGCCTTCTCCAATCTCGACTAAATCCAGGGTGACATACGGTTTAAGCGGGGGGACGCAATAGCGAATCAACATTGCGCCGAAAAGCCCGCCAAGCTTCTATTTTGTCCTGGGGAGATTCTGCACCTTTTTGCAAGAGAATCACGCCATTTTTGATTTCTTTTAAGCCGTAGGAACGGTTTCCCAGCATTTGGTCGATCAGAGTCATGCTTTGTTGGAGGCGATCGCGATCGCGTCGAAAGGCGACTTGATATTCTCGCAATTGCCACAAATCGGCAATGACATAATCGACACTTTCCACTTGGCGATCGTCATTCCGCAACAGAATATGATCGGGAAAGCGCAAAATTTCTCGCCGTCCCGACAAATGCGGCACAAGGTACGTTGTTGCCGAAACGCTAGCGTCATCAGGAACCTGGACAAGTAGAGGGCGAATATCCTCCCGCACATGCTGCCAGCGTTGGGGCAAAGAAACATAAACCCAAGGTTGGATCGAATCGGGAATAATAAACGAGAATGTACGGTTTGGGTTCGACATAAACGTCAGCACCACCGACAGGGCAATACAAGCCACCCAAAATTTGCGAAAATTCACTGGCCAGCGCGGTGCTAGGGTATTGATATCCTGACTCTGATGCAGCCGTTGGCGGTGTCCCCACCATAAAATCGTGCCGTAGAATAAGCCGGGAATCACGGTTAAGGCATAGCGAATATTAATCGCCAGTACCGAGTCTCCTTGACCGAGAAACAACTTCAGAAAGGGAAAACCTGCGATCGCCCAAGCACTGCCAGAAAGCGCCGGGATAAAGGCTAAAGGCAGCCACTGGCCCAACAAGTATTTTAAGGTTCCCCAGAAGGGCGAAAACAACTCGCCCACTAAGCGCAAAGGCTGGCTGATAATTCCCCAAATAATATCTAGGGTGGTTGCGCGATCGCCCTCAGCATATTGCCCAAACCGTTCGATCATAAAGCGGCGGGAAATATCCTCAGAAAACAAGGGCATGATCAGGTTGGTTAAAACCAGCATATAGCCGAAGCTGAGGCAGCAAGTGGCTAACCCGACTTGAGGATGGCGGCGACTCACCACTAAATAGAAGCCAACCCCAAATAAGACCACCCCAGAGTCTTCGCGAATGGCTAAAATTAACACCGCCAGCGGCCAAAACAACCACCAGAGGCGCTTTTCCATTGCCAGCAGCAGGCTAAACACAAACAGCGGCAGTTGGGAACTATCGTGAAAGTTGGTTAAAGTCGGCCCGATGACGGCATTGGCCCCATAGTAGCTAGCCGTAATTAAAGCAGCAATTTGCGGCTGAACATGAACCCGCGCTAGGACATACAACACCAACCCAGCAGCGGTAATTAACGTCACCTGAAGGACGCTTAAGGTTGCTGGTGAAGGAAATAAGGCGTATAACGGAAGCCACAGGAGTAAAGCCGGGGTGAAGTGCTGTCCGAGGCGATGATAAAACACCTCTGGAACGTCCCCATCATGGACGACGTTGGTAGAAAGGCTCGACGACAGGGAACTCTGAAAGAAGCGGCCGTGTATGCCATTCCAGAAGACCTGATTAAAAATACCCTGATCGAAGTCTGCATAAAAGCTGTAATAGCGATGCAAGATGAAAATCAGGGTTAATCCGAAAAACAGGCTAGCGCTGGCGATCGCCATCCGCACTCCCGGTTTTTTGAGTTCGCTTAGTTCCATTTCCCACTCCCCCAACCCACAATCATTTCCCTAGTCATGAAAACTGTAGACTCAATCCCCACTCAAAAATCTCCCATCCATTATCAGATGACCTGATAGATTATTAATTAAATTTGAAGCTTCGTCATCAATTGCGAGGGCTGTAGCGAACGGACCATGCAGGCAACTTCTGAAAAGCTTACCCACAACGATCTCCCTTTACAACTTTTGCTGTTTGTGGATAAACGTCCCCACTCAGCAGAGCAAATTCGCCAGATTCGTCACTACCTCAAACAACTCAGCACAGAATACCCGTTTGAGCTAACGGTTGTAGATGTTGGCGAACAACCGCATTTAGCCGAACACTTTCGGCTAGTGGCCACGCCGACGCTACTGAAAATTCATCCCGAACCCCGCCAGTCTTTAGCCGGAACGAACTTAACCGAACAACTCGAAAAATGCTGGCCGCGCTGGCAACGTTCGGCGGAAACCTTTCTGGCTCAACAGAATCTAGTCGAGGCGGGTGCTGCGGACGATCGCTCCCCCAAGTCTGAAAAATCCTCGCTTGCCTATTCGGCAGAGTTGATTCAATTATCTGATGAGGTGTTTCGCCTCAAGCAAGAAAAGGAGCATCTCCAAGAACAGTTACAGTTTAAAGACCGGATTATCGCGATGCTGGCTCATGACTTACGCAACCCCCTGACAGCCGCATCGCTTGCGATTGAAACTTTGGAGTTAAGTCAAAAAAACATCGATCGAGGCAACTCCACCCGTCTCAATCCCACTTGGATGAACCAGTTACTGAAACATGCTCGCCTGCAAATTAAGGCAATGGATCGGATGATTACGGATATCTTACAAGTTGCAAAAGGCACTAATGCTCGGTTTAATGTTGTGCCGCAAAAAATGGATTTAGGAGCGCTCTGTAAAGAGGCTTTAGATCGCCTAGATGAGCAATTTCAACTTAAAACTCTTACAACCGAAACGGATATTCCTCAAGATTTGCCTTATGTATATGCCGATCCAGAACGCGTTCGTCAAGTGATTATTAATTTACTTGATAACGCGATTAAATATACGCCAACCGGAGGTAAAATCCACTTGTCTATTTTGCATCGCACCACCCAGAAAGTACAGGTTAGTATTTGCGATACAGGCCCAGGGATTCCAGAAGATAATCAAGAAAAAATTTTTGAGGATCGTTTTCGCTTGAAGCGCGATGAAGAGCAGGAAGGATACGGAATCGGACTCTCCTTATGTCAGCGGATTGTCCGAGCGCATTACGGTCAAATTTGGGTGGATTCTGGCTCGCTTCAGGGCAGTTGTTTTCACTTTACCTTGCCGGTTTATCGCTCCTAAGCCTTGCTAGACAAGGAAGAGCGCTTATTTAAAGTTTAGATTAAGAGGGTTGGGAAAACCTTACAATAACTTACAATAAAGGTCTTGAAGTTTATCGTAAACTGTTGTATGGACTGGCAACGGATGTCAGTTTATAAGTTTTTGTCGAATCTTCTATAAAAAAACAAAAAAGGATTCTTGAAGCCGGGAAAGAAGGTAATTAATGTTTTCTTGAAGTCCGTAAAATAGCCATTTACGATCGTTTTTAACCAGTGCTACGATGAGGTCAATTAACAGCGAATCAATAAACCTCTACTGAATCGATTCTCATCCTGCTCATGCCTCGCTCTGATTCGTTGTTAGCTCTGTTTCTGTCCGTCAACCGCTTTCCTGCACGAATGGTGCCGCTTAAACTATGCAATCTGAGCCTTTAGAATATCAATCTTCTTCCTCTGAGATCGGAATTTATGAATGTGAAGTCTATTTAAAGTTTAGGTTAATAGAAGAAAAAGGCGCTCTGAGCGATCGCGATCAGTTGCTCGACACCTTGCTTGATGCCTTCGCCGAAGGGGAAGACGGCTACCTCGAAAGCTTGCAAGTCCATGTGGAAGCTCAAAGAATTTCCGAAAAGAAAGCTTCTGCCAGAATGCGACGCAAGCTGATCCGCCTGCGTAATTCTGATAAACTGAAGTAACGCGACCGGGGGATCGCCTAATCCCCCAAGCACCGAAGCACCTAATCCCAAAAAAAGT
This sequence comes from Desertifilum tharense IPPAS B-1220, assembly GCF_001746915.1. NCBI lineage: Bacteria > Bacillati > Cyanobacteriota > Cyanophyceae > Desertifilales > Desertifilaceae > Desertifilum > Desertifilum tharense. The sequence continues at coordinate 86,671 of NZ_MJGC01000077.1, read as the reverse complement.
TTTGAAAGGGTGTTGACAAACCGAAAAAAAACGGTTAAGTTAATAAAGGTGCAAGACGCAAGCCCCCATCGTCTAGAGGCCTAGGACACCTCCCTTTCACGGAGGCGACAGGGATTCGAATTCCCTTGGGGGTACTCAAAATCAATCCGAAAAGAGAGACAAGCAGTTTTGCTTGTCTCTCTTGCTTTTGGGGCAACGCTGAATTGAGCAGGAGACAAACGCCCCTACTCAGTAGAACGCCAAAGCGTTCAACGCTAATCTGCTGGACTCTCGCTCGTTGTTTGGGGTACTGATTGACCCAGTTGAGGCTCTGTACCCGCCAGGAGACGCTGCATATTGCTGCGATGTCGCCAGAGGACAAATAATCCCCCCACTAAGCCAAACAGTTGATAAGCCAGCGGTTGATGCAAAAGCACCATCAACGCAGAAACCGCGATCGCGCCCGCAATGGAACTCAAAGAGACGATCCGCGAAACCGCCAGAACCGCCGCAAACACGCCCACCGTTGCCAAGCCGACTTGCCAAGACATCGCCAGCAGAATCCCCAAACTCGCAGCAACAGACTTTCCGCCCTTAAAATTCAGCCAAATCGACTTGCTGTGACCAATCACCGCCGCTAACCCCGCTAGCGTCACCATCCAGGGCTGCCAAGCCGCAACGGAAGCTAAAAGACCCAAAGAGTACGCCCACTTCACCAGGGCGATCGCAGCGGCTCCTTTACCAATATCCACCAAAAGCACGATCGCCGCCGGCCCTTTGCCTAACGTGCGTAAAACATTGGTTGCACCCGTTGAACCCGAACCCACCTCTCGGAGATCCACGCCTTTAAGCCAGCGCCCCAGTAAGTAACCGATGGGAATAGAACCCAATAAATAAGCCGCAACGAACAAACCGCCGTTAATCAATATCTCATTTGTCATAAACTTGGGCTGCTATGGAATGTACTGATTTTAAGGAGCAGGAGTTCCCAAATCAACTTGAGGTTAACGAGCCAATCCTTGAGTTAGCGTTCACAACGGAGCGAAGAGCGAAACATAACTCTCAAAATAGCGGCGGGCTTATCTTTCCCCCTAGCCCTCGTTTCTCTTGTGGAGGAGAAACGGCTATCTTCATCACCCTCAAGCCTCTATCGGTCAATTTATGAAAGCCAGAATAGTTATAAAAACTAGACTGGCTGCCTTTTTCAGCGCTCGTTTTCCACGTTAAACAGCAGATAACAAATTATCCTGTCTCTCTAGATAGAAATGAAATTAACGGGATTTCTATCTTTAGGGGTGAAAAAAAAGGTGCCGAGTGGCACCCATTCATCAATACAGGGCAAGTTGAGCATCGAAGAGCAGCCTATTTTTTCTAAAACAAGGGGCTTAATTTCGGGCCATCTAATCATGACCGGGTAGTCGTAGTTGGGTTAGCATTATCGAAACCCAACCGATGCGACTGGGTAGACTGACAAAAAGGGAGTCGCTACGACAGTCCATCCGTTTAGTTACCGTTACGGGCTTGTACAAACGCAAGAGTCAGGCTGTCTGGTGCTAGGAAGTGAGCCAGATGGAAGGCGCGATCCTCCGTTTTCAAGAGGATTTGCTCGTAGAGATAGCGGGTAGCGCGATCGCCTAAACTCTCGGCTTGGGCTGCTTGTTTGCGAATCGCTTGGATAATGGCTTGTTCGGCTTTGAGGTCATTTTCTACCATTTGCCGACAGGTGTAAACGCCATCAGATTCGGGTTCAAAGCAGCAGAGTTCTGCCAGTTTGGTGAAACTGGCGGCGGGCGTTCCGCCTAAACCATTTAAGCGTTCGCCTAATTCGTGAACGTGGTCTTGAACTTGATCGTAGCTATCGTTGAAGAATTCATGCAGCGAGTAAAACTCGGAGCCTTCCACTACAAAATGATGTTTTTGATATTGCAAATATAAGGCTTGGAAGCTCGATAGGACAACATTGAGTCCTTCACAAATGGGAGCAGTGACGGATTGATCGAGCATAATCGGGTTATCGTAAACCCGATCGAAGGATCTCAGTAAATTTTGTGTCTCTGCCATTGTTTACCTCAGCAATAAATTCAAGGGTGGGCGGAATTACTGGAATGAATAGATGAGCTTGAAGAATCCGGAATGCTTATAACTTAAATGTTCTCTCCCTAGGAGTCAATCTTGAGTTTTGGAGTTGTTAGGAATTGCTAGCAATAATCAGCAGCAAGATTAAGTTGCAGAAAATCGCATCAACCGATCGCGTTTCCTGTCTTGGCGAGCGACAAGGTGCATAGTTTCCTTGTAACGGGGATCGTGCCCATAACGCCTAGGACAAGCTGAACGACCCAAAAGATTAATCTGACTGGTTTTGGACGCGGCTGCATGGCGTGCAAGCTCAAGCAACCGCACTTTGCTATAACTCCAGGCGAGACCATTCATTATAAAGAATGCAAGCGAGTTCCGGATGCTGGATGTTTACCAATCTTTGAAGAACGCGACTCATCTTAACTGCAATTTATTCCGAGCAGCATTTTGTAAAAAATAGTAATTTTTAGCGAAAATCAGGTCAATCTCACGGCAGTATTAAGCGGGGAAAAGGAATTAACGGATCAATACCATATTCCCCTCAGAAATCTTGTAACGAAAATGTCAATTAGGAAAGATTAGATTCCCAGTGAATAAACTCGCAGTTATCTAGCTTCAGCAACATGGCTTTGGCTTGACGCCACCACTGGGAACCGCCCGCCCAAATCCGCGAGGGCAAATGTCCGGCGGGAGCTTTACGACTGTAGGCGATCCCTTTACCAGAGGTGTGAGTATTATAAACGGGCCAACCGACGCGATCGCAAAACCGGACGTAATCTTCCTCAACTTCCGTAAAAATTCGGCATTGAACGCTAAAGCCAAAGTGCCCTTCGCTGTACTTTTGCCATAACAGATCGATAATTTGCAAGTCTTCGCAGGGCAACTTAGCCGTATCCGCACTCCAGAGATAGTTGCGGGGGCGCTTCCCTAACGCTTGACACAGAACCGCCCAGGTTTCCTCATCGGCTGCCTGCCAGCGACTCGCCGCTAGGTGGTTTCGCAGCGCGGTGTAATCAACGCCCGTACTTGATACTAACCATTGTTCCGGGGGGGCGATCCCCAGTAAGGATTTGGCAAAAGCTAGGGGTTGACGGATTGAAACGGCGGGGGGCGTTGGATCGCGTTGGATCGCTTTAACCCATTCTATAGAAACATTAGAGGAGAGCGCGATCGCCCCTGGGGGTGGGTTTAGCACCTCTAGCAAATCGGTCGCCGACTGAAACCGTTGACTCAGCGACGCCTGCAACATCTTATCGAGAATCCGCCCCAAGCGATCGCTCACCCGACGTTCGGGGGGCAGAAAATCCCGCCAATCCCAGCGATCCTCCACAATGTTATACAAATCCAAAGGCGATTTGAGGTGAGTGAGTAAATGAACGCACATCACCCCCAAACTGTACAAATCGCTAGCCGGAACCGCTTTCCCCTTCATCTGTTCGGGAGAAATATATTCTGGACTGCCAATCAGCGTACCCGTTTGCACCAGCATCCGCCGATCGAACTGTTTAGCGATGCCAAAATCAATCAAAATGGGAAGGCGATCGCTCTGACGGCGGATAATATTCATCGGCTTAATATCGCGGTGAATCACCCGTCGCTGATGGATAAACTCCAACACCGGGACTAAATCCCGCAACAACTGCCAAACTTGCTCCTCAGTATAAGCACCCTGTTGGTGAAGTTCTTCAGCGAGCGTTTGCCCCTCTATCCACTCTTGGACTAAGTACCACTGCTCGTTTTCAGAAAAATAAGCTAACAGATTCGGAATTTGGGGATGCTTGCCCAATTCATCTAACCGAACGGCCTCTTGCTGAAACAACTGCTTCGCCTTGTCCACCGTATCCACCCCAAAAGCCCGCAGTTGCAATTGCTTAATGACGCAGTAAGGGCGAGACGGAATATCGCAGTCTTGCGCCAAGAACGTTCTGCCAAATCCCCCTTGTCCGAGCTTGCGGAGGGCAAGATACCGTTTTCTCAAGCTAAGTGGACTCCCGCACGCTTGGCAAAACGTATCGAGATCCAGATTTTCAGGAGCCTGACACAGAGGGTTAAGGCAATAGGACATAGGGTTTGTGAGGTTAGCGCTTTTGAGCTTTAAAGGTGTAGAAATTATTCAACACCCCGACCGTTTCAAACTCGTAAGAGGGGAGTAGCGAGATTACCGATAATTCCGTTCGATAGACACTCAATACCCCTAGATTTTTGCGTTGCGTTGTTTGAGCAACCAGCGATCGCACTTGGGGTTGAGCCGCATCCACTAACTGGATACACTGTCCTTGTAAAAAACTGCCAAATGGATTCTGTTGCGTGCAGAGATTGGTTTTCGCATAGCGGCTTAACTCCGTGGTTGCATATTCTTCATACGCTCTTGGAGAGGGGTTCGTCGCCACCATCAAGACCCCAAGCCCCGCCAAAACAGCACCCCCAATATAAATAATCGGATTCGATCCTTTCATGGGTTGCCTCCTTGCATTTCCCTATTAAAGTACAAGCAGTTCCTTACAACTTTGAGTCCCTGCTTTCTTTTAAGCTTTTCGGAGAGGAACTGCCACAGGTTTATCTACACATTGCGCTTGATATTTGCCCGATGCATATTGATCGACATGACGAAAAATTGCAACCGGGGCTGACGTACGACAGGAGAAAAACTCAACAATGGCTTTACCGTCTGGAAAAATTTTCACTTTAGGAGAAAGATCCTTGGGCGGCGAAGTTCCCCATTGCCATTTCACCTGCGGGGGGGGCGCATCCACCAAGCGATGATGGCTCCAATTGCACTGCTTGCCTAAACGACCAAATTCTAAAAATTCTCGACGCACCAAAGAGGCGATCGCAAACGAAGCCGCAGAGCGATCGCCCTCAATTGCTAACATAAAATCGGATAATGCGCCCCTAGGATGGGGTGGCATCCCATCATTAGCTTGCCCTAAAACATTCTCTAACTCAGCCGTTGTACTTAACTCTTCCGGAACGGCCCAAATTGTACCCATCCCTTGCTCTGGCTTGCGACACAGATAGCTAACCAGCCGAAACCCCGATTTCAGCCTTAAGCCCGGTAACTTAATTAAAGCCGAACCCGGATTGACGGAACTCACAAACCAGCGCCCCTCCAAATTGGGAGCCGGAACATCTTTATCCAAAGGACTGGCAACATTAAATAAATCGCCCAACTGATCGAGCGATTCGGGTTCGGGCGGTTCTTCCCCGGTTTCAAACCCACTGCGAATTTGCGGATGTGCTTCAGACTCCGGTAGAGCTAAAGCCGTCTGAATGTATTGGCGGATTTTAGAAACTGCTGCTAGCGGAATGGCTTGAACAGACATAGAGATGGCAACTGGGGTGAAAACGGGCAATTGAAGGACGATCCTACAGAACGATTGAGCGACACAGAGTCCGATCGGATCGGCGCTTTCTCAATTTTCGAGGTTTGCTCCATCTCTGGCAGGGATTTGATGCAAAACTTCAGACGCCGCTATGCAAAACTAGCGCGGGGAGAGATCGGGGGCGGGTTTAAGGCTGCCATCGGGTAAAATTGCCCCATCGAGATTCACCGCTTCTAGATCGGTTTCAGCAATCTCTGCACTAAATAAATTAGCCCCGCGCAAATCGGTATTGTTAAAAACAGCGTCGCTGAGATTGGCGTTATAAAGATTTGTCCCTCTCAGGTTTGCTCCTTTCAAGTTTGCCCCGCTGAGATTGGCATAACGCAAATCTGCCCCAAAGAAATTGGCCCCCTCTAGATTGGCTCCTGCCAGGTTAGCGTAGCGCAGGTTAGCCCCGGCGAGGTTGCTTTTTGAAAGATCGCAACGGCTGCATTGGCGGGTTTGCAACAGTTGTTCGACATGGGCAGGGTTTTGAGCCTTGGCTTGGAAACTGGCACTCGCAAGGAGTACAGTGGCAATGCCTACGGAAGTCGCGGTGATGATGAATCTCACAATGAATTCGCCTCCTCGGTGGGTGGACCTGCGGTAACAACGACCAAATGCCCTGGATGCAGGAGTTCTTTGGCAGCTTGGTTCACTGCTTCTAGAGTAACGTTACTAATTTTGTGGGGAAAGATGCGAAGTTCTGAAGGGGGCAGACCATAGACATGATTGAACAGCACTTGGGCGGCTAGGTAATCGGGGTCTTTGAGAGAAACTGGGTAGCGGCTGGCGATCGCATTTTGGGCCACTTGTACCTCTTGGAGGGTCACGCCTTGCCGTTGCAGTTGATCGAGTAGGGTTAAGGTCGTCGCGATCGCGCTTTGGGTATCTTGGGGAGCCGTCTGCATTTCAATCACAAATGGCCCTGGATTTAACCCCGTTTGGAAATAGCTGTAAATTCCATAGGTTAACCCTAAGCGATCGCGCACCTGGGTTCCCAACCGACTCGATAACGTATCGCCGCCCAAAATCTGATTGAGAACCAACGCCGCATAGTAGCGGGGGTCTTGGCGTCCAATTCCCTTATACCCCATGTAAATAATCGATTGTTTGCGACCGGGTAAAACCGAGTTCAGGGCAATGGACGACTCTGGTAAATTCACTGGGGGAAACTGCAATTGGCGTGGAGAACCCTCACCAGACCATCGCCCGAAATATCGAACCATCAAGCGCTGCAATTCCTGTGGGGTGGTATCTCCCACGATCGCGATCGCCATCGTATCAGGACGATAGTGCGTGCGGTGAAAACTTGCTAAATCTTGATGCTCGACAGATTGCAGGGTATCCCGCGTTGGAAAGGGATGAAAGGGATGATTAACCGGATAAATCGCCTGTTGCAAGGTGCGTTGCGCTAAGTGCGAAGGGCTTTCTAAGTCGCGTTCCAAAGCTTGGAGGGCGCGTTGGCGACTGCGTTCAAACTGCTCGACCGGAAAGCTAGGATGTTGCAAGACATCGGCTAAGGTTTGGATCAGGGTTTCTAGATCTGAGGATAAGGCTTGAGCCTCAACCAGAACGCCTTCTCGGTTCGTCTGAAATTGCAAGCGGGCCCCGCGATCTTCTAGCCGGTTGGCTAGGGTTAAAGCACTCTGGCGATGCGTCCCATTCATCAGGTTTTCCGCCGTCAGTCGTGCAAGTCCAGCTTGGCGTTCGGGATCGAATTGACTCCCCGCTTGCAGATACCCACTGAGCGTAATGGTGGGCGTGCTGGAATCTTGAATCAGGAGAACCTGTAAGCCATTGGCGAGGGTAAAGGTTTGCGGGAGGGTGGGTTGCGGTTCCTGGGCTGGCGGGGTGAAGGGCGGTAAATACTGTTGCACTTCGCTCCATTGGGCCCCAGTTGCGAGGTTAAAGTTTTCGGGTGCAGCGTAGGCTGATGCACTCTCGATGGCAGTGCTGGGTAAGCCTGTGGGTTGCAAAAAGCCAACGGTTCTCGCAGAAGGTTGCAAGTAGGTTTGAGCAACCCGTTGAATATCAGCAGCGCTGACTTGATTGACGGCCGCGAGATAGCGATCGCTCCAAGTATAATCTCCGGCAGTGGTTTGATCGTCGCCGAGTTGCATGGCGAGTCGGGTAATATCGCGGTTGCGTAACAGGTTTTGCGCTTGCAGTTGGGCTTTGGCTCTCGCCAATTCCTGGGGGGTGACGCCTTGGGTTTGCAATTTGGCGATCGCCCGATCGATCGCCTCTATGCCTTCGCGTGCCGATCGATCCGCTGTCAAGATCGCCTGAAGTCTATACCATCCCTGATGCGTTAGGTGGTTGGCTGAACCGCTGACTTCGCTAGCTAAACCTGTTTCTACTAAGCTTTGATAGAGCCGAGAAGAACGGCCTTTAGAAAATAGATAGTCTAAGACTTGTAGGGCGGGAATGTCGCGATTGGCGAAGCGTTCCCTCGGAAAATTCCGACCAGATTCCCGAATGGCGGGTAAAGGATAAAGCAGTTGCAAATGTTCAGTGCTGCCCGGTTCTTGCAGAACCACTGGAGCAATAGAGCGCCTAGAAGGGAGTGCAGGCGGCAGGGGGGCAGGTGGGACTTCTCCCCTAGGAATTTGACCAAAGGTGTCTTGAATGGCTCTGAGAGTGGAGGCGGTGTCAATGTCTCCCACAATCACTAGGGTGGCATTGTTTGGATGGTAGTAAGTCTGATAGTAGTTTTGCAGTTGAGCAACGGTGAGATTTTCAATATCGCTTTTCGTTCCCCCAACTGCTTGTCCGTAGGGATGGTTGGGAAATGCGGCTTGCATCATGGCTCGGCTCAGGCGATAGCCGATCCGGTTTTCGTACCCGGCGAGTTCTGAGAGGACTACCCGTTTTTCGCTTTGCAGATCGGCGGGGGCGATCGCGGTATTTTGCATCCGATCGGCTTCTAGGGTTAGCAGCGTTTGCAGTTTGCTGCGTTCTGCGGTATTAAAGTAAACCGTATGCTCGTAGCTGGTAAAGGCATTGGATTCGCTACCCAAGGCGTTGAACAAGCGCCCCCATTGCAAGGGACGGTGGGTGGTGCCTTTAAAGAGCATGTGTTCGAGTTGATGAGAAATCCCGTTGAAGCCGGGAGGCTCGTATCGCGATCCAACTCTATACCAAACTTGCACGGTGACAACTGGGGCTTTATGCACCTCTTTGGTTAAGACGGTTAAACCGTTGTTGAGGACGACGTGGCAAACATCTTGGGTGATGGATAGGCTGCTAGCATCTTGCGGCGGAATGCATTCTCCCGGTAAGGGGGCAGCCTGGGTTCTGTTGGGCGAACCGAACAGGCAAGTCGCCATCAAACTCATACTGAATAAAAGTCCTAGCCAAACGAAGGAGCGCTGAGAGAAAAAACGCATAGGGTTAAGTCTGTTTACTCCTGTAGTGACTGACGGTTGGCAAACTCACAGATAGACTTTCTGGGATCTCCCTAGACTGAAGAGAAGCTCCTGAGTTATAGTAATGAATTGTGAGTTTTTTATGAGTGGTGGAAAAAGTGGTTATGCACGCTCAAGAGGTCATCCGCTCAATTGAGGCGGAACAGTTGAAGTCAGATCTGCCAACAATCTATATTGGCGACACCGTTCGAGTCGGCGTACGAATTCGAGAAGGCGGCAAAGAACGGACGCAACCCTATGAGGGGACAGTCATTGCTCGACGCAATAGCGGGATTAATGAAACAATTACCGTTCGGCGGATTTTCCAAGGAGTGGGTGTAGAGCGAGTTTTCTTACTCCATTCTCCTCGCGTGGCTGACATTAAGGTCTTACGTCGGGCGAAGGTCCGCCGGGCCAAATTGTACTACCTGCGCGATCGCATCGGCAAGGCCACTCGCCTCAAGCAGCGCTTTGACCGTCCTCTATAAGTTTAGCGGGAAACGATTGGGAAAAAGCGTTGACGGAGTGCTAGCTCTAGCTTTATAATAGACAAGCTAGGTTAAGATGCCTAGATTCGCGCTGTGCGCTCTTAGTTCAGTTGGTAGAACGCAGGTCTCCAAAACCTGATGTCGGGGGTTCAAGTCCTCCAGGGCGCGCTGAATCAATCCCATAATCGATTCTAAGCAAGCTAGCACCCCAATTGCGATCGCAGTTGGGCAAAAGAGCAACGCTGATGGCTAACAAGCTTTAGACTAGAAAAAGAAATCGCGAGGGCGACGAGATTAACCCTAAACTCGTGACTCAGCGCGATCGCGCTTGTATGTTGCCTGAAAGGGATATAGGGAAAAACTATGGCGAAAAAAGAGGCCCCACAGACGCCGGAAAAAACCGAAGGCTTTAGCGCCGGTAAGTTCTTTCAAGGTACCAAAGAAGAACTCGAAAAAGTCGTTTGGCCCAGTCGGCAACAACTGATTAGCGAATCTGTTGCAGTCGTGTTGATGGTAACGCTCTCAGCAACGCTAATCTATTTCATCGATAAATTATTTGGTTGGGCATCAGGGCAGGTGTTTGGATGAGTTTTGCATCAGAAGAATCTCCTGACTTTAACCCATCCGAAGAAACGACCAACCTCCCCGCCTCTGAAGAAGAATCTTTAGAAAGACAGGCGCGGTGGTATGCCGTTCAGGTTGCCTCTGGCTGCGAAAAGCGGGTGAAAGCCAGCTTAGAGCAGCGGGTGCAAACCTTAGATGTCGCCAACCGGATCGTGCAGGTGGAAATTCCCCAGCGCACAGCCGTCCAGTTCCGCAAAGGCGGCAAACCCCAACAGACGACCGAAAAAGTCTTTCCCGGTTACGTCATTGTCCGCATGGTGATGGATGACGAAACTTGGCAGGTCGTCAAAAACACCCCTAATGTGATTAACTTTGTAGGGGCCGAACAAAAGCGCCGTTACGGTCGCGGGAGAGGGCACGTCAAACCCTTACCCCTAAGCCGCAGCGAAGTTGAGCGGATCTTTAAGCAGTCCCAAGACGAGAAACCCTTAGTCAAAATTGACATGGCACCTGGGGACAAAATCTTGGTACTGTCTGGGCCGTTTAAAGACTTTGAAGGCGAAGTGATTGAAGTTAGCCCAGAACGCAGCAAACTCAAAGCGCTTCTGTCTATCTTCGGTCGCGATACCCCAGTGGAATTAGAGTTCAATCAGGTTCAAAAGCAGTAGAGAAAATCAATGGCTAAAAAAGTCGTTGCCATTATTAAGTTAGCTTTGCCTGCGGGTAAAGCTAACCCGGCACCCCCGGTTGGCCCGGCATTGGGTCAACACGGCGTTAACATTATGGCGTTCTGTAAAGACTACAACGCCAGAACCGCCGACCAAGCAGGGATGGTTATTCCGGTAGAAATTTCGGTTTTTGAAGACCGCAGTTTCACCTTTATCCTAAAAACCCCCCCCGCTTCGGTTTTAATCCGCAAAGCCGCAGGTATTGAGCGCGGTTCCAACGAACCCAATAAAAAGCAAGTGGGCAGTATCACCAAAGCTCAACTGCAAGAAATTGCTCAAACCAAAATGCCCGACCTCAACGCCAACGACATTGAGGCCGCGATGAAAATTGTGGCAGGAACGGCCAAAAACATGGGCGTCAAAGTGGTTGAATAACCCAAACCGAATTCAGACAAAATTGGTAATTTTATCGGGGGAGAAGCAGGGCTTCGTTAACGACCCCAGGAGATACAAGACATGACCCAAAAGCGATCGCGCCGACTGCAAGAACTCGATCAAAAAGTAGAGACTCGCGCCTACGAACCGCTAGAAGCGATTCAACTCCTCAAAGACACGGCAACCGCGAAATTTCCTGAATCCGCAGAAGCTCACATTCGTTTGGGTATCGATCCCAAATACACCGACCAACAACTCCGAACCACCGTTGCCCTCCCGAAAGGAACCGGGCAAACCGTTCGCGTTGCGGTGATTGCACGCGGGGAAAAAGTTTCCGAAGCGTCTAGCGCTGGCGCAGAAGTGGTCGGTTCGGAAGACTTAATCGACGAAATTCAAAAGGGTCGAATGGATTTTGACCTGTTAATTGCGACCCCCGACATGATGCCCCAAGTGGCAAAACTCGGCCGCCTCTTAGGGCCCAGGGGCTTGATGCCTTCGCCCAAAGGTGGTACTGTGACATTTGATATTACTAGCGCGATCGCGGAGTTCAAAGCTGGTAAACTAGAATTTCGGGCCGATCGGACGGGTATCGTACACGTTCTATTCGGCAAAGCGGCATTCTCCGCAGAAGATTTACTCGCAAACCTCAAAGCTTTGCAAGAAACCATCGACCGCAACCGCCCTAGTGGTGCGAAAGGTCGTTACTGGCGCAGTCTGTTTATTTCATCTACAATGGGCCCTTCTATTGAAGTGGACGTTGCCACACTGCGCGATATGAAAGTTTCGGAAGCGGCGTAAGCCAGACCGTCTTGACTTTTGGCTCCAAAGCCAAAATCTTGCGATCGCAAACTGAAGGACCCAAAGACAGCAGGTGCTAACCGCTTAATATCCTGCCGAGGCCATCTTTCAGGAAGAGAAAAGTCAAAAAAAGTAAACGCATTCGCTTGCCTCTTTACTTTTTCCCTGCACTTTGACTTCCTCAAGATTAAACCCCGGCACTGTTGTCGGGGTTTTTTAATGAGTTGTCGATCCCCCATCTAGGAGGTGAGAACAAAATGGGTAGAACACTCGAACAGAAGAAAGAGATTGTTGAAGAGCTTAAGCAAAGCTTGAGCGAGTCGCAGATGGTCTTTGTAATCAACTACCAAGGCCTATCTGTAGCGGAAATTACCAACCTGCGTCGGCAATTGCGTCCCACAGGCACCGACTGCAAAGTCACCAAAAACACGCTGATGCGGATTGCGGTAGACGGCAACGAAGCCTGGGAACCGATGAAAGACCTGCTGTCTGACTCATCTGCATTCATGTTGGTGAGAGAAGACATCAGCGGCGCAATTAAAGCCTACCAAGCGTTCCAAAAAGCCACCAAGAAGACCGAACTTCGCGGCGGCGTTATGGAAGGACGTGCTTTAAGCGAAGCCGAAGTTAAAGCTCTGGGTGACTTACCCTCTAAGGAAGTCCTCATGGCGCAAATCGCAGGCGCAATCAACGCCTTGGCAACCAAGATTGCCGTTGGGATCAACGAAGTTCCCGCGTCCGTGGCCAGAGGCCTCCAAGCCTACGCCGACAAAGACAAAGAAGGTGGGGAATAAGACTTTTAAGGTCTATTGCTTCCCCATCCCCTCTCATAACCCATCTAATCTAAGCATAGGAGTAATCGCTCATGTCTGCTGCAACTGATGAAATTTTGGAAAAGTTAAAATCTCTGACCCTGCTCGAAGCTGCTGACTTAGTGAAGCAAATCGAAGAAGCTTTCGGCGTTAGCGCTGCGGCTCCCGTAGGTGGCATGATGATGGCCGCTCCTGGCGTTGCGGCTCCGGCTGAGGAAGTTGAAGAGAAGACCGAATTTGACGTAATTCTCGAAGAAGTTCCCGCTGACAAGAAAATTGCGGTTCTTAAAGTGGTTCGTACCCTCACAGGTTTGGGCCTCAAAGAAGCAAAAGACTTGGTGGAAGCTGCACCCAAGCCAGTTAAGGAAGGCGCTGCTAAAGATGCGGCTGAAGATGCGAAGAAGCAGCTTGAAGAAGCAGGCGCTAAAGTCAGCATCAAGTAAGCAATTGGATAGGGAATCGTTAGTCTCGATCCTTCACGTTGCTCGTTAAGCAAAAGAGCCTCAGTCTTTGAGGCTCTTTTTGTTGAGACTGATTAGGGTTATAAAGCTATTTCAAATCCAGCAGCCCTTTCTCTTTTAATTTGGGGTTAAAGCGAATTTCCTCTTGAACGCCTCGCAATTCCAGTTGTTGCTTAATTTGCGCTTCCACTCGCCGCGCTACATTCTTCAGAAGTTTGGTTTGCTCTATGCCATCACTAGCTTCATAGGTGGCAATTTCTTCCGGGGTCATGGTAGGCTTGGCATCAATTGGATCGGTCCAAAGGCTAGAGTCTAAGTTTTGTTCGACCAGAGCATTATGATTTTCTTGCAACCAAGCCTCGCGAATAGACTCTAATAAGGTGCGGTTGGGACGTTCAATGGTTTGAGCTTTAATCCAATAACAGCAGTCGGGTTGGCGAACTAAGTGCTGTTTTAAGCTTAAGAAAATATCGCGAGAATAATTAATAAATTGCAGATTCTTTTCTCGATCGAAAATGGCGTAAACGCCAATTTTTCCTTGTAAATCTGTAGGCAAGTGCCCCGTTTCATCCAGATAGGGTAAAAAATCTAGGTGTTGAAGTTGGGGTAAATCAGTTGGATTCATCGAGCTATTCTTGAAAGGAAACTTTGCGATAGATAGCGCACAGGCGACTGGGTTTAAATATTTTGGCTTGAAACATAAAGTTTGGGGGAACGTTAATAATCGCGTACTCTTGCGAGTTGTGATAGGCTTCGAGTTCGGCGGGCATTCCCTTGGGGGTAGCAGCGCTATAGGGTACGGGCTGAAACAGAATTTCGGTAAACTCAAGGCGATCGCACTTGAGATATTCTTGAATCTGGGTTAGAAAGGCCTCTGAAGTCAAAAGGGCAAATAGCCTATCTTGAGCTTCCGGCTCTAGGGTAAAGCGTGTATCAAAGTTTTCAATGATTTTAAGTAACATAAAAAATCCGAATTTTTGCGGATGAACAACGAGTCGTCAATATGTTATTTTTTGGCAATTGATTCAGCTAGCCCCCTTTTGAGATCGAAGCAACTGAAAAATCGGGTTGCCAGTCAGGTGTTTTAAAAAAGCAAGCCTGTCAAACTCTACCTTAGACCCGAATGGGGTTTCGTCTACTGCAATCGATATCGATTTATTCTTCATGATTGAGGTTGCCTGATATTGCGCTCCATCCGGCAACAAACCCTGACTTTTTTCCCATCTTCTCATAGGAAGAAAGACTTGATGTATTAAGAAAAATGAAAGATTAGCAAGTTTCCTGGGGGAACAAATGTTAGCCAGTCATCAGATTGCTAGGGATGAAGATGAAGATTATACCGATTTAAAACACTTACTGGCCACCCATCAATGGCAAGCAGCGGATCGCGCCACGGCATACCTGCTTTTACAAGGGGCACAACGAGAACTTGAAGGATGGTTGCGACCTGAAGATATTGCTCGCATTTCCATCCATCATTTAACGACACTCGATCGATTATGGTTAGAGTTTAGCGGCGATCGCTTTGGGTTTAGCGTGCAGAAACAAATTTGGCACGAAACCGAAGAAAACTATACTCAGTTTGGCGATCGCATTGGCTGGCGTCAGGACGACAGTTGGCTCAACTATAGCGATCTCACCTTCGGTTTGCAAGCCAACCTCGGACACTTACCCGCCCTTCCCCTCCCCGTTCCCTTGGGTAAAGAACGAGTCTTTTCCTTTGTTTTAGGCAAATGGCGCATCGCCCTCCTGTCGCGCCAGGACTTACCCCACCTTTGTTAGAAATTGCAGTTCAGCAACAGCGACAGAAACCTCTACCCTTAAGGACGGGGTAGTTTAAAATCGATCGCATGATTGCTCAACGTTCGCGTCCTGAAATTCCGGATTGTGCTTGGAGTCGCCCTATCGGTCTGGGGTGGGAAAAGCCGTATACTGTTCGCTATGCCAGCAACCTTGATGATGGGCCGTGGCATGGAATGCCCCTAGGCGGCTTTGGTGCAGGTTGTATCGGTCGTTCTTCGCGAGGAGACTTCAACCTCTGGCACCTCGATGGCGGAGAACATATTTTCCGCAATTTGCCCGCCTGTCAGTTTAGCGTGTTTGAAGAAACCGCCGACGGCAAAACCCAAACCTACGCCTTATCTACCGAGAAACCCGCAGATGGCAGTTTAGCCGCTTGGCAGTGGTATCCCGCTAGCACTGAAACCCAATCTACAGGCCGCTATCATGCCCTGTATCCCCGCAGTTGGTATGTTTACGAGAATGTCTTTCAAACTCAGCTAACTTGCGAACAATTTTCCCCCGTCATTCCCGGAAATTACCAAGAAAGTAGCTATCCGGTGGGGATTTTTGATTGGACGGTACATAATCCCACCGACGAACCGATTACCCTGAGTATTATGCTGACTTGGCAGAATACCGTAGGTTGGTTTACCAATGGGGCAGCTTCCCCAGAAGTTGAAGTCCGCGATGATGGTTCCCCCGTGTACGACTATCAACCGCGCTGGGGCGAAAGTACCGATAATTTTAACCGCTGGATAGAGAATAACTTCCGCGTCGGTTGCTTGATGAGTCGCTTGAGTACCCATGAAATTCCCCGCGAGGGTGAGGGACAATGGGCCATTTCGACGGTAGCAAACCCATCGGTTGAAGTGTTCTATCATTCCCGGTGGAACCCAGAAGGGGATGGGGATGTGTTGTGGCAAACCTTCGCTACCGATGGGACTTTAGGCGACTCGGAAGATGAAACTCCAGCCGCCAAAGGAGAACAAATTGCTTGCGCGATCGCCGTTCGGTTTACCATTAGACCGGGTAGAACCCGAAAAATCCCGTTTATCATCGCTTGGGACTTCCCAGTAACGGAATTTGGCACCGAACCCGCCAGTTACTATCGCCGCTATACTGACTTTTTTGGACGCAATGGCAAAAATGCTTGGGCGATGGTGCGAACCACCCTGAAGCATTCCGATACCTGGAAAGAGAGTATCCAAGCTTGGCAAAATCCCATCTTAGAACGGGAAGACCTGCCCAACTGGTTTAAGATGGCGCTGTTTAACGAACTCTACCTGCTAACCGGCGGGGGAACCTTGTGGACGGCGGCCGATGAACAGGCCCCGGTGGGTCATTTTGGCGTTTTAGAATGTTTAGATTATCGCTGGTATGAAAGTTTAGACGTGCGCTTGTACGGTTCTTTTGGGTTGCTGATGCTGTGGCCCAAGTTAGAGAAATCTGTAATGCGCGACTTTGCTAAAGCGATTCCCCACCAAGATGATACGCCCCGGATTATTGGTTACGATCGCGTTAACCAGATTACCCCCCTCGTTCCGGTTCCCCGCAAGGTGGTAGGGGCAACTCCGCATGACTTAGGCGCGCCAAACGAGCATCCCTGGGAGAAAACCAACTATACCAGCTATCAAGATTGCAATCAGTGGAAGGATTTACCCTGCGATTTTGTCTTGCAGGTCTATCGCGATTTTAAGCTAACGGGCAGTACGGATCTAGAGTTTCTCCAAGATTGCTGGCCGGCAGTGGTTCAAACCTTAGCGTATCTTAAAACCTTTGACCGCGATGGGGATGGTATCCCGGAAAATGCGGGCGCGCCGGATCAAACCTTTGATGATTGGAAGTTGCGCGGGGTGAGTGCTTACTGTGGGGGATTGTGGATAGCCGCCTTAGAAAGCGCGATCGCCCTTGGCAAGATTTTACAGGCAAAAGCCACTGAATCTGTCACCCCCGACCCGCAAACCGCAATTTCCACTTACCAAACCTGGTTAGACCAATCTCGCCCCGTCTATCAAGAAAAGCTGTGGAATGGGGAATACTATCGCCTAGATAGCGAAAGTGGTTCCCAGGTGGTGATGAGCGATCAACTCTGCGGTCAATTTTACGCCCAATTGCTCGATTTACCGGATGTCGTCCCGACCGATTGCGCGAAATCGGCACTTAACGCAGTTTATCAGGCGTGTTTTGTTAAATTTAATCAATTTGCTCAAAATTCCGAAAGGAATGGTTTAAAACCCTTTCTAGGGGCTGCGAATGGGGTGCTTCCCGATGGAACGCCAGAGAATCCTAACGCAACCCATCCCCTAGAGGTGTGGACGGGGATTAACTTTGGACTGGCTGCCTTCTTGTGGCAGATGGGTATGAAAACAGAAGCGTTTGAACTGACGGAATCTGTAGTTCGCCAAGTATACGAACAGGGTTTGCAGTTCCGCACGCCAGAAGCGATTACCGCATCCGGGACGTTTCGGGCTAGCCACTACCTGAGAGCAATGGCAATTTGGGCAATTTATGGGGTTATTGAGGGGTTTTAACGCCGAATGAATCAGGTATTTGCTAGCATTTTGAGTCGCAAACTCTATCTGGGTAGTAGTTTAGCGGCGATTTGGATGGCGATGGCGAGTCCGGTGTGGGCAGGACTTCCCAGTTCTGGAGTACCATCGCACTTAGGGTCAGAAAAGGGGCTGGTGGCTCAATCTCAAGAAGAATCTGCCAAGGAAGAAGAGGAATCTGAGTTTAAACCCTTCAACGAAGTCGTCAAAGATGCCCGAAAGATAGAGGGATTATTTACTCTCTATCACCACCGCAATACGGGCAAACTGTACCTGGAAATTCAACCCGAACAACTCAACCGCAATTTCCTCTGCGTGATGACGCTAGCTACGGGAATTGGGGAGGCGGGATTGTTTCGCGGGATGCCGATTAGCGATATTTTAGTCCAGTTTCGGCGCGTGCAAAACCGGGTGCAGCTAGTCGTTCCCAATGTTAATTTTCGGGCCAGACCGGGCGATCCGGTAGAGCGATCGCTCTCGCGTGCTTTTAGCGACTCAACCCTGATTTCCGTCCCCATTCAAAGCATTCACCCCACCCGGAAAACGCTGTTAATTGACTTTGGCGAGGTATTAACCCGGCGAGATTTACCCGGAATTGCCCCAGCTTTAGCCTCTATTCTAGGAGCGCCCTATCTTTTAGATCCAGAAAGTTCGAGTTTGGGAACCGTTGAAGCCTTTCCTTTGAATGTAGAACTCGAAGCCGTTTATCGCTTTACCAGTGCAGGTAATGCTTCAACCTCCTACTTACCCAGCCTCCCCGATAGTCGCGCTTTTAACCTCGCGGTTCACTATAGCTTTTCGGAATTGCCCGTCAGTAATGGCTATCGCCCTCGGCTAGCAGACGAACGAGTCGGCTATTTTGTCACCGCCTACAAAGACTTTAGCAACGACAGCCGCCGAGACCCCTTTGTCCGCTACATTAACCGCTGGCATTTAGAAAAACAAGACCCCAACGCCCCCCTGTCTCCCCCCAAGGAACCGATTGTTTTTTGGATTGAAAATACCGTTCCGGTGGAATATCGCGACGCCATCCAAGAAGGGGTTGTAATGTGGAACCGCGCCTTTGAACAGGCGGGTTTTCTCAATGCCATTGAAGTGCGGCAAATGCCGGATGATGCTGATTGGAATCCGGCAGATATTCGCTATAACACCATTCGCTGGTCGGCTACCTTTGACTCAGGCTTTTTGGGGTTGGGGCCTTCGCGAGTTAATCCGCTAACGGGTCAAATTCTGGATGCCGATATCTTAATTGATGCGGATGTGGTGCGTTTTATTCGCCGGGAGTATCGGACTTTTTCAAATTCTGGGAACTCAGAAAGCTTAGTGGGGGCTACCGATGCTCGCCATCCCTGTACCTCAACGTTACAGCAACTCTATCTGCGAGGCACCCAGATTCCCCAGTTGCCCACGGCGACAGACGTTCGCTGGCCGTTCCCTGGGGTGGATTTGCCGGAATTGTGCTTAAAGATGGAGTCTACTCGGCAGTTTAGCATGGGGGCGATCGCCATGACGCTTCTGCATAGCATTCCCCCCAGTTCGACTGAGATGGACAAGTTTGTCAATCAGTATCTCAGCTATCTAATTGCCCATGAAGTCGGTCATACGCTGGGTTTGCGGCATAATTTTCATGGGAGTACCCTCCTAGCACCGGAAGAGTTAAATAACCTCGAAATGACTCGCACGCGGGGGATGGTTTCGTCTGTAATGGATTACGTCCCCGTCAATTTGGCCCCGCCTGGGGTGGAACAGGGCGATTACTTCCCGGTGATTGTCGGGCCTTATGACCGTTGGGCGATTGAGTATGGCTACAAACCCTTTAACGCACCCAACCCGGTTGCTGAATTGCCTTACCTGCGCCAAATTGCCCAACGTTCGGGGGAACCGGAACTCGCCTATGCTGCGGATGAGGATACCTTAGCAGGACTCGATCCGGCGGCGAACTGGTACGACTTGAGCAATAATATGCTGGTTTACTCCCAGTGGCAGCTTGAAAATGCTCAGGCGATGTGGTCGCGGTTAAACCGTCGGACGCCAATAGCAGGCGAGAGTTATAGCGAAATGCGCGATATGTTTCATGCGGTGTTTGTCTACTATTTTCAACACGCGATGAATATTTCGCTGTACGTGGGAGGACAATCGTTTAGTCGCAACTTTGCGGGCGATGGTCGGCTACCGTTTGAAGCGATTTCTGCAACCAAACAGCGGCAGGCGTTGCAAACTTTGAATCAATACGTGTTTGCGGCCGATGCGTTTGAGTTTACGCCCCAACTTTTAAATCAGTTGGCCCCGTCGCGCTGGTGGCATTGGGGAACGGTGCCGATTATCTTCCCGTTAGAGTATCCTATTGGCGATCGCATTTTCTTGTTGCAACAAATCGTTTTGCGAAATCTCCTCAGTCCGGTTCGCCTCTCTCGCTTGCGGGATATGGAATTAAAGGCGGAACCGGGTAAAGAGGTGTTGGCGCTACCCGAATTATTTGAAACGCTGCAAACCGGGATTTGGACAGAAGTTGTAGACCGCAATGCCTCTTCGCGCGACATTACCAGCATCCGCCGGGCCTTGCAGCGCGAGTATGTGGAAGTCCTGATTGAGATGGTGCTGAAAAATCAACCCGTTCCAGAGGATGCCCGGACGCTGGCTTGGTACAATTTACACCAATTGCGCGATCGCATTAATGTCACCTTGCGTCGTTCTGGCAATCTGGACGTGTATACCCAAGCGCATTTAGCCCAAACGCGCGATCGCATTAACAAGGCTTTAGAAGCGCCCCTGTTGACCCGTTAAAGGGAGGATCGCCAAGCTTGCCAATATTGACCCAAACGGTCGGTAAAGGCGGAGGGTTTTTCGGCATAAACGCGATCGCCTAAAGCCTTGGCGTTAAGCTTGAGTTGCGGCTGGCGGCGATCGCACAGGGCTAAAATGGTTTCAATCTCGGCGGGTTCTTTGGCAAGCTGGGGTTGTTCGGCCAGCAGTTGCCGTAGGATGGCGAGGTCATGATCGTCCCCTAGGTAGTCTGCCAGCACTTTCAGTTGATCGCTCATTTCACTCATCACGTCCGGCCATAGGGGTTGTAAAAGCCGCAGGTGATACCAAAGATACTTGACCTGTTTGCGCCATTCGTGAAAGTTTTCTGAGGTGGGTTGAGCATAGGCTTGGGGAAAGGCTTTGTAACCCTGTTTATAGATTTGCTGAAAACTGCTGGAAATAGCCGACCAATCATCCGGTTCAATATTCCAATCTTTGATGCGATCGCGAGCATCTTTGAGTTTGTGGATCGCCGTTTCCATTGCTTCGCTGAGGTCGGCGCGATCGCTGGCGTAGCGCTGTACCATTAATGCAGAGCGAACCTGTTCAAACGCTTTAGGCGTGAGGTAATCTTGGTAATAGCTGCTGAGTTTATCCAGGGTTTCCACATAAACTTGGGCGTCGCGAACATCTGATAAGAGTCGGCCCACATCCCGGAAACACGCATTTTCCTCGCGATACGCCGCCTCTCCTAAGCTATCGCGGATCAAGCGAACAACCGCCCGGAGTTTCTTAAAGCTTTTACGGGCTTCATGAATCGCCTCATCCTGGCTATTGTCTGTTTTACCCATCAGTTGGGCGATCGCATCATCAATTTCCTCGGTAGCGATGCGTTTAATCCCATGAGATAATTTTTCTTTTGATTTCAGTTGGTAGCTCATATTTTTGTTAATTAAAAGCGATGAAGACAAACAGCAATTAGGGAACAACCCATCGCTTGATTGCCAAGATTGGTGGCTAAAAACACAGTTCCTCAAGCGAACTCAACCTATCTTTGCGAAAAAGCAATGGAACTCCCTATTTTTATTTTAAGAAAAATGCGGGACTCAATAATACATCGTTAGGTTTATTTCAACTCTTGGCCGATCCGCAGCCCAACGCCACCCCAGATCCCAACCCCCCATCGGTGGGTAGAAGGGTAACGAGTCAGAAGGTGGAGATTCGCTGAAAACTCATGGTTGTATCAATATATACGTTTAGGGTGGATTCTGTATCCTGACTCTATCAATCAGAGTCCGGCATCAGAAAGAACTTAGCAAGATGTGAGGCTTGATACTAATGTTCTTGCCGTTATACAGCATTTTTCAGGTTCGTGAAGTACACTTTCTTCAAAGTCCCCCTTAGTAAGGGGGATTTAGGGGGATCGTGCCATATCTCACCCAATCAAAAAACGCTATATTAATATTAGTATTAGCAGGTTAGGCAAATTATTGAGGATAAAAGACTCGAATAAACGACTGATTGCGATAACGACGATAAATATCAAAGTCTTTATCTTAAAGTGGCGATCGCAGAAATTTCTAGGCGCTCAGAAATTGCAATTAATGATAGATCGGTAAAATCTGCTGGTAAGTCTTGATCATTAGAATTTAATTCTTGAATGCGCCGATAATCCTCTGGAATCAAATGTTCTGAAATGAAGACTTCTTTTTCCAATGCAGATAAAAATTGATTGTAAGTATTTTTCCGCTTCGTCATCTAGGTTAACGATCATCATAGTATGTTAATTAAGTTGACCTATTGGGCATAAGCCAGGGTTGTGTTGGATTTCGGATCTCAACCCAACCTATGCGACGTTTTCATCTTTTTAGCTATTAGGTGGAAAGCGCAAATGGTTAAGCGATCGCACTCTTTGAATTGTTTCAAAATCGCGATCGTTGTGGATTAAAATTAATTGATTATCAAGCGCGAGTTGAGCAATACAGCAGTCAATACTGCTTCTAACTGTTAATCCCTGTCGCTGTAGATCGTAGTAAATTCGAGCAGCAGCAACCCAACTATTAGGCGTTGGCTCAATATATTCTTGATCTTGAAGATAAGTTTGTAACAGCGTCCACTCGCGATCGTCTCGACAACCTTGTAAGAGTTCCATTTGAGTAAATCGACTCAAAAAAATTTGTTCCTCGTTGATAATTCCTTCTAGAGATTGACGAAATGCACCCGTGCGATCTCGTAGAACTGCAATCCAAACAGAAGTATCAATCAGAAACATTTCGATTTGAGCGTAAATTTTTGTAATCGTAGTCAGCCGCGAATTGAATTTGTCCACTTAAATCAAGTAAGTTCCGCTTTTTGCGAATGCGAATTAATTCTTGCAGGGCAAATTCAATTAGCTCTTTTTCAGTTTGAAAGTTTGTTAATTGAAAAGCTTCTTGGATTAATTTTTCGTTAATTTCAACAGAATTTATCATACTTAAAAAGTTAAGTTAATTTCATGAGTTAACTCAGGTATAGCATAACTAGGGTGGAAATTAAGCTGATATAAATAATCTCTGATAATTTTAGCCAGATTGCTACTCACCTCCACCATTGGCGGGTAGGGGGGTAATGGTTTCCTCTTCGAGGGGGCGAATAATGGTGGGGGCGGGTGTGGTTTCGGTGGGTTGGAAAATCGCGTCTAAGGCTTGTTCTAGGGTTTCTGCCATGACGATCCGGTTTTCGTAGGCGACAATGACGCGCACCAAAGTGGGGAGGCTGTTTTGTTCGGCTTCTAGATAGAGAGGTTCGACATACAGAAGAGAATTTTCAATGGGAATCACTAATAAATTCCCTTGAATAGCCCGCGATCCTTGGCGGTTCCAGAGGCTAATTTGTTGAGAAATTTCTGGATCTTGATTAATTCGGGCTTCAATCTGTTCGGGGCCGTAGACTAATTGTTGTTTGGGGAATTGATACAGCAGCAAACGACCGTATTGTTCGCCATCGGAACGGCCGGCTAACCAGGCGATCAGGTTGTTGCGGCTGGCGGGGGTAAACGGGTGGAGGATGATAAACTCTTCGGCGTCTTCGTTGGGCAACCGCATAATCAGGTAGTAGGATTCTACCTGTTGGGGTTGACCGCCGTAGATTTCCACGGGTACCCGCCATTGATCCTCGCGGTTGTAGAAGACTTGAGGATCGGTCATGTGGTAAATCAGGAGTTGGTTAGATTGGATGGTGAAGAAGTCGATGGGATAGCGAATGTGCGATCGCAATTCTGCGGGCATCTCATTGAGGGGATCGAACATTGCCGGAAAAATCGCCGCCAGGGTGCGAATAATCGGATCGCGCGGTTCGGCCACAAAGAAGCGCACGTTGCCATTGTAGGCATCCACCACCACCTTCACCGAGTTGCGGATATAGTTAAAGGATTGTTCGCCAGGATCGGAATAGGGATAGCGATCGCTAGTCGTATAGGCATCGATAATCCAATAAACGTGGTTCTCGTTATCCTCTTGTTCGGGATTATCGGTTAAATCGGCATCTGCGATCGCTAAATACGGATCGCGGTCGAAATTCAGAAACGGCGCTAGCGTTCTCACCCGCTGCTGAATATTGCGCCGAAACAGAACGCGGGTTTGAGGGGTGAAGTTGCGAGTAAACAGAATTTGCCAATTTTTCAAATACTTCGCAAACAACGCCCGCCGCCAGAAGTTCCCCATCGGAACGCCCCCCGTTCCGTCATAGGTGTTATAGACGTTTTCATCGCCGCTGGGATAATCTAACTCCGGAACCCGCGTTGGGGCCATGACGTTGGTATTGGTGAGTTCGCCATAATAGATCCGGGGTTGACCGATGGGAATGCTAGCCCGTACTTGTTCGCTAGAAACGGTGAGTCCCCCTTGACCATTTTCGGGGGTATCCACGCCAATATCTCTCACATAATATTCGGGCAAACCCGCAGGCCCGACGGTATTGACAGGCGACATGGTAAAGCCGTAGCCGTGAGTATAGACTAAATGTTCGTTAATCCAAGTTTGCGCCCGTTCGGGAACTTCAGCAAAGTCTAATTCGCGTGCAGCTAGAATCACTTGTTGTTGTTCGCTTTCGTTTGGCGGATCGGCCAGGAAGGTGTAGCGGTCAATATCAGCGTCTTCAAAGCGATAGTACAGGCGAATTTGCTGTAACTGGCGGTTGGTTTGTAATAAAGGACGAGTATCCCACAGGCGAATATTGCGGATCGTCAGGTCGTTTTCTTGCAGGTCGGCAAAGGTGAGGGTGTTATCGGGGACAAAGGTTTCCACGTCGATATTGTTGAGATCGAAGGCGGCGCGGGTAAATTGGATGCTGCGTTCGAGGAAGGGGGTTTCTCTGGCGAGTTCGTTGGGTTGAACGATGAGGCGCTGGACGGTGATGGGTAGGACATAATTAGCGAGGAAGGCGATCGCCACAAACAAGATTAACCCCTGAAACAGGTTAAAAATGGCGATTGGGGGGAGGAGGTTCTGGGGAAAGGGACGCTTGCGGACATCGCGGAACTGAGAGACGCTACCGGATAGGGCCTCCCAGAAGAGAAAGACGGAGATCGCACCTGCAATGACGCTGAGGACCGTTGTGGTGGGGAGTTGGACGTTAACATCGGTGTAGCTGGCCCCATACACCACGCCCCGCGCCGAATACAGCAGTTCGTAACGCGATAGCCACAGGGTAAAGGTAATAGTGACCATCACGCAGGCGCTAAGGGCGTAGAGGTGGCGCGTCTGAGCGAGGGAAAAGCCGGGAAACCTGCCGTGGCGCAGGGAATCTCCCGATAGGAGATACTGGGTTAAGATGGCGAATAGGGTGAATAGGGTTAACCCGCCTAACCAGAATTCCAACAGATGCAGAACGGGAAGGGTGAAGACGTAAAAGCTGACTTCTCGCCCAAAGACGGGATCGGTATTGCCGAAGGCTGTGGGGTGAAAGTATTGTAAAACCAGGTGCCAGTAGGCGGACAGGGTAAAGCCAAACCCGATACTGAGGGCGATCGCGATCGCTTTTAAGGTAAACTCGCAGGCTGAGGTGAGGGCGATCGTTAAGACCACAAATAAGCTGAATAGGGCGAGGTTTTCGGGGAATTGGCTGAAGTATTGAACGATAGACTCCGGACGGATGCGCGAGGGTAAGGAGTCGGGAACGACCTCTAGGAGTTGGGCGGGGTTCCAGAGGGCGATCGCAATTTTGCCATAGTGAAAGACGATCAGGGTGACGGCTAAACTCACTCCGCCGGTCGCTAACACTAACAGGCGCAGACCCATTCCGGGGAGATCGTCGGTTTTCTCAATCAAGTCGGCGATGGGGGATTTGCGATATTGCAAGAGGTTAGCTAAAACCAGATTGGCAAGCAGGAACCCCCCACTGGCACACAGCGCGATCGCCCAAATGGCCCCTTGGGTTACAACTCGCACACCAAAAGCTTGCAAATACCCCAGTTCATTGAACCAGAGGCTTTCAGCCAGCAGGTAAGAACCCACATCAAAAATTGCCCACGCCCCGAATAGCAGGACAAAAAGTTTCCAGCCGTACCTTTTAAACCAAACTCGCATGAACTGTAGCGATTTTCGAGTTAACCTTATCCCAAAGTTTAACAAGTTTTAGTCGGTTTCTGGCACGGGCGAACCGTTACGATTTTCCCCATGTTTGCGATACCACCTCATCAACGGCGTCGCGGTAATGCCATGCAGCACAATGGAAATGAGGATAACAATGCAGGTAATCCAAGTCAGTTGTTCGCCTAACCTAGGGGGCAAATCTTGACCGAGGGCATAGCCGAGATAATACAAGGAACCCACGCCACGAATGCCAAACCACCCCATTAACCAGCGGGTACTCGGTTGCGAACAATCATGGCCCAGGGTACTCAGCCAGGTTCCCAAGGGGCGGATCGCAAAGAGTAAAAATCCGGTCGCGATTAACGCTTGTCCGCCAAAATGGAGAATGGGGTTAATGCGGAGTAGGGTACCCAATAACAGAATCGTGCCAATTTCTAGTAGCTTTTCTAAGCGTTCGATAAATTCCAGTTGATGCAAGCGTTTGGTTTGTTCGTGATAGTAACTCGCTTGAACGGTAACGCCTGCAACAAAGACTGCCAGAAAGCCATAACCGTTGATAATTTCCGTTAGGGAATAGGTTAATAAAATGGTGCTGAGGGCGATAAAATCTTCCATAATTTCGTCCGCAGGTCGCTGGCTTTGCAAGCGTCTTTCGATCCAAACAACGCCTTTAGCGACAACAAACCCCATCGCGATACCCGCGCCAATTGCCCAAAATAGATCGATAGCAACCCATTGGCGAAACCATTCCGACCATGCTGGGTTTTCAATTAGGTGCAACCCAAAGTAAACGAAGGGAAAGGCTAAGGCATCGTTCAAACCGCTTTCGGAGGTTAGCCCAAAGCGCAATTCATCCCGGTCTTCAACATGGGCGAGTTGAACTTCTGAGGCCAGAACGGGGTCAGTTGGGGCTAAAATTGCACCCAGTAGAATGCTAGGTCCCCAATCTAAGCCTATCAGCCAATGGCTCACGGCGGCGATCGCGATAATACACAACGGCATTAAAAACCCAATCAAGCGGGCGGTAATTTGCCAGGCCCAAGGTTTAAACGGGCGATTCATCTTTAAACCGCAACTGAAGACAGAGATAATCACCACTAACTCGGTAATGCGTTCGATCAACTCTGCATTGGGAGTCAGGCTAATCAGTCCGGTTCCATAAGGTCCCAGGAAAATTCCCACGCACAGATAAATTAGGGCATAAGAAAGGGGAAGTCGGGCAATCCAACCCGACCCTAGCGTCACCGTTAATAGAAGTAAACCAATAATCAGTAAGTCAAGGATGTAGGTATCTACCATAAAAGCCCAGGCTGCGATTGTCCCCTGTTTGAGCTTAGTGCGATCGCCCCGATAAATCTATCCACTCCCAGCTAGAGGTTTGCGCCTTTTCTCCCTGCAATCTGGCAGCGCCCATCTTCAGAGAGATTGCGATCGATCCCGCGATTTTATCTTTTTAATCAGAAATTAACTTAAAGATAACCCAAGCAAAATATAATTTGTCAGCTAAATCTTAAAAAATAATTCTTTTTTTCTAACTCAAGATAGAGTTGTTATTTAAACCAGTGGCGAGGGAATTCTAACCTTAAAATCTGCCTCCAGATCTTCGGGGTGACAGTCTACTCTGACTTGAATCAAAGTTGTAGTTCTGCCCATTACTCAGGATTTTTATGCAACTGCTTAC
The DNA here is from genome assembly GCF_001746915.1 of Desertifilum tharense IPPAS B-1220. Lineage (NCBI taxonomy): Bacteria > Bacillati > Cyanobacteriota > Cyanophyceae > Desertifilales > Desertifilaceae > Desertifilum > Desertifilum tharense. The sequence goes on along the minus strand of NZ_MJGC01000077.1, from coordinate 59,291 downwards.
CAAACCCATCTCCTGTGCGTTCATTGCGCTACTACTGACTTGTGCGTGTACTTCTCCAGTCGAGAATGTTGAAAAATCCCCCACTTCAGTTGCTTCCTTAGCCCAGTCTGAACCTGAAAACATCACGCTCAATATTGCGGTTATCCCGTCTCACCGTTCTCAAGAACGCGATCGAAACTTTCAGCAGCTTGCAGACTATCTCCAACAGGAATTGAAGGTTCCAATTAACATTCAGTTAACGCCAGATTATGAATCAGCCGTCAGCTTAATTGCGGAAGAAAAAGTCGAGGTTGCATATCTAGGACCATTTGCTTATGTTAAGGCTAAAAACCAGAATCCAAAACTGGAACCTTTAGTTGCTCACATTGATAAAGAAACAGGGCGTCCCTGGTATACCAGCGTCATTGCAGTTGATACTCAAAGTGGAGTTCAAAGCTTAGAAGACCTTAAAGGGAAGCGTTTTGGCTTTGTCAGCCGTACTTCAACATCAGGTTACTTAGTTCCGATGGCTCAATTCAGGGAAATGAATATCGACCCAGATACAGATTTTGCCGCAGTAGAATATGCCGGTAGACATGATAGCAATGCCACTGCCTTAGCAGAAGGTAAAGTCGATGCTGCGGCAATGACAAAAGTAACTTACGTAACAGCTCAAACTTCAGGTTTTCTGCCTTCAGACCGTTACAAGGTTATTTGGGAATCTGCGCCAATTCCCAATAGCCCCGTTGTCATAAATAACAAGATTCCAGAGTCCTTGAAAAGTAACTTAAGGCGAGCTTTAGTTGATGCACCTGAAGACATTGTAGGGATTGCAGGTTCATCGAGATCGTCGGGCTATACCTTAGTTCAAGATGAAGATTACGAGCCGATTCGGAAAATGCAAGCTCTTGGCTTAGAAGCTGATTAATCGGTTACATTTCAGACCGGAATTCTTAAAGTAATTTCGGTCTGTAGCGATTCTCAATCAGCAATTAACAGGCTATCAATTTAAGTTTATTATTCGCCTAGCTATCCATACTTGATTTGAGAACGTTACATGAATAAGAAATCGTTAAATTTTCCTTGAGGAAGTCTGGCGTGGGTTATCGGTCTGCAAAGAAAATGAGAATTACTACAAAGTTTGTTGGCTCGTCAATTATTGTCATTGGATTAATTGTTTTTCTGTTAACTGGAAGTACCTTTTTTCTGCGAAATGCAGAACAATCTTTAACTGAAAGACGAGAGAAAACCCGCCAAACTCTGGATCTGGTTTTAAGTTTAGAAATTTCCCTAAGAGATCAGATTGTGTCTCTTAAAGACTATCTGATGCTAAATCGCGCCCCGCTAGATATGGCAGGTTATCAAAAAGCAATGTCTAATTTTGCCATGAATTTAGATGAACTTGAACTTTTAATGCCAGAAGCCAGAGAGATAGAATTAATTCGCCGCCGCCATCAACTTCTGAGACGCTTGGCAGCAGGTCTTGCTGATACCCCGACAACGTTACCCGAACTTCAACAAGATATTAGAGCCATTAACTCTTTTAGCATTGATATTACCTATTATTTAGACTCGCTAGTAGCAAGTGCTGAAATTTTGGACGATTTAGCAAAAGAAAGAAATCAAAACTTTAAACAAACGGTTGTTCTCGTTCAATACTTGGTTATGGTTTTAATTTTGCTTGTAATTTTAGGGCAATTTCGCTTAATTCTTTTACCCGTTATTCGCTCTATTCAAGAACTACAAGTTGGTGCAGAAAAAATTGGCACGGGCAACTGGAGTTATCAGCTTGATTTGCAAACCGATGATGAAATTGAAGAACTTGCTCATGCTTTTAATCAAATGACGATCAAACTAGGAGAGTTTTACCACTCCTTAGAAGAGAAAGTACAGGAAAGGACGGTAGAGTTAACCGAGACAAACCTCAATTTAGAACAACAAATATCGGTTCGCTTGCAAGCAGAATTTGAACTCCAAAAGACTTTACAGCAGCTTCAACAAGCCCAAGCTCAATTAATCCAAACTGAAAAGATGTCAAGTTTGGGACAATTGGTTGCAGGGGTGGCTCACGAAATTAATAATCCCGTTAATTTTATTTTTGGTAATTTAGTCCATGTTGACAGCTATACTCAGGATTTGCTCAAGCTAATCCAACTTTATCAACAAGAATTAACGCATCCTTCTTTGCGCCTTCAGGAAGAGATTGACGCTATTGAACTCGATTTTATTTTAGATGACTTACCGCAAATTATTCGTTCTATGAAAATTGGCGCAGAACGAATTCGCGAAATTGTTCTTTCTCTACGAACCTTTTCTAGATTGGATGAAGCTGAAATGAAAGCCGTAAATATTCACGAAGGGATAGAAAGTACCCTGATGATTTTGCAAAATCGCTTAAAGGCTAAACCCGAACGTCCTGAGATTGCCATTATTAGAGAATACGGTCAGTTACCGCCGATTAATTGTTACGCGGGTCAACTCAACCAAGTTTTTATGAATATTCTGGCGAATGCCATTGATGCGTTAGAAGATTATAATGCAGCTCGAACCTTAGAAGCTATTAAAGCCAATCCCAGTTCTATCCGAATTCGGACAGAAATGACGCCAAACCATTGCTTGGTTATTCGGATTCAAGACAACGGCCCTGGAATTTCTCCAGAGGTTCGTTCCAAGTTATTCGATCCATTTTTTACTACGAAACCTACTGGAAAAGGAACGGGTCTAGGATTGGCTATTAGCTATCAAATTGTAGTAGAAAAACACGGGGGTAAATTGTCCTGTATTTCTGAACCCGGTCAGGGTGCAGAGTTTAGAATTGAAATCCCAGTTCGACAGTCAAGCAAACAACTCGCGGCGCTATCTGCGGGGGAATATAGCAGACCTAATTGACTTCCTTCACCCAACCCCCTTCCTAGTCGCGTAGCTGTTGGGGGTTGCAAAAATCCGCGCCCTAGGCTAGCGATCGTTTATGCTTTTTGTATCCCCTGTTTGTGGATTGGTGTTGAGTTAGGCAGCACGAGACTCCACAGGTTTGTATGAATCATTCTGAACTTGACGGTCAATCTTTTTACCAGTCTGAGCCATTGATTGCCCGTCTGCGCGGCATTATTCGAGATTATCCTGAAGGAATCGGCATTCTCAAAGAACTGATTCAAAATGCCGATGATGCTCAAGCCACCTGTGTAGAGATTACCTTAGATTGGCGATCGCACTCTATCCCCAATCTTCCAGACCCCCGGATGACGCAGCTTTTAGGCCCGGCGATGCTGGTCTATAATAACCAAGTCTTCACAGACCGAGATTTTGAAAGCATTCGCCACCTCGGACAAAGCGAAAAAGCGCAAGACTTACAGAAAACTGGACGGTTTGGGATTGGGTTTAACGCCATTTACCACGTTACCGACTTTCCTAGCTTCATTTCTCGCCATCGCCTCATCTTTTTTGACCCCCACGGCGCAGCCATTCCCGGAACTTCTCGCCAACAACCGGGCCGCGAGTGGCATTATGGAAACGCTGGATGGTTAGAAAACTATCCCGAATTTATGCAACTGTATCAAGTGGGTGGCTTAACCCCAGGAGTGGCAGATTTTCAGGGAACCCTATTTCGCCTCCCTTTGCGAACCACAGAACAAGCCGAACGCAGTGAAATCCGCAAACAACCCTTCACCGAGTCTAATGTTCGCGAACTCCTAGACGAACTCATCCACACCGCCGGCGAACTGCTACTCTTTCTCAAATCGGTTTGTACGATTCGCGTCTTTGAAATCCCCGCCACGGGTTTCGGGAAGCGTCAAGAGATTCTATCGATTACCACAAAAAACCTCTCGCAAGTCCAAAATTCGCGTCAAAGGGTGCTGGCGGTTCTCCCAGCCTCCCCAGAACGCTTAATTCAAGGCTGTAGGGAAAATGAGAATACGCTGGTTTCTATCTCCTACCGCCATGAGATTGAAACCGTTACCCCAGAACAAACGATACAGGAAGTTTGGCGCGTTACTCAACTGATTTGTATTGATGCAGGAACCGAACTCGAAAGCGCTATCCTCGCACTCTACGACAGTCAAGAAAAGGTGATTCCTTGGGCGGGTGCGGCTGCTAGAATTAGCGCCAAGAGTACGTTAGGGGAACTTCCCCCCATTCGCGGAAAGGTGTATTGTTTTCTCCCGCTTCCCCTGGAGTCTCGCTTACCCGTACACTTGAATGGCTTTTTTAATCTCAACAGTTCGCGAGATAATCTTAGCAGCGATCGCGGTCAGACCGGAAAGGATAAACCCAGGGCGCAATGGAATTCCCTATTAGTGCGCCATGTTCTCGCACCCGCCTACGCTAACCTACTCGCAGACTTAGTAGAAGATATCGGCTTATACGATCCCAATGTATTTTACCAACTCTGGCCGATCGATCCTGTTACCGTTCATCCCGTTTTAGAAAACCTTCCCCAACAGGTTATCCCGCTTCTCTATAACCGTCGGGTTCTCCGTTCGGCGGTGGAACATCCCGCAACTCAGGGAATTCAGGAAACCATTTCTTCCACCCATTGGGTAACGCCAGCACAAATTCAGGTTCTCTCTGGTGGCTGGTGGCGACAGTTAGTAGAACCCCTCAAAGCTGATGGAATTGATATCCCTAATCCGCCTTTACCCGATACGATTATCGCAGCGTTTAAAAAAGCGGGATGTTCATTACCCACGTTTACACCTGCTCAACTGCGACAGCATCTCCAATACAATCAATATTTAAATGTTGAACTAGAAAATGCGCCTAAGCCTAGCTTGCGAAAAATCCAATGGATTATTCATCTTCTAAGTTATTGTCTCAGCGATAATTATCGCGATTTAACCGGATTACCTTTAGCACTCCTAACAAATCATCGCTTACAAGTCTTTGGATATACGGAATCGAGTACAATTTATTTCAGTCATCAACAGATTCGGGAAATCTTCGCAGCCTATCCCGAATGGTTTATCCACCCCGATCTGTCTCATAGTGTAGCGCTTCAGGGTTGCCAGGGAATCGCGCCTATGGAAGTTAATCAGGTTATCCAGAAGTTAGCCTTTATCTTACCTGCAACTTTATCTGGGGAAGCTTGGAACCCTGACGGAGACAAAACGCCTAATACTCACTGGCTAGCAAAAGTTTACCGCTATCTCCGGGAACTGGGACATAAACATTTTCCCGCAGCAGCACTTCAAGCGATTCCTTTACTACCCGGAATTGATGGGAAACTATACGCCGCCAAACATGAGAAAGCACCGCTTTGGGTTCCGGCGGAAACGAGTGCGGAATTAGTCGCAGCCGTATCCTATTTTGGGGTAAATTTAGTTGCGGCGGGGGAACCGTTGAAAAGCGCGATCGCATCTTTCATCCAATCTCACCCCAATACTGTAATTTTATCCCTATCTGGCGTAACTTTAGTCGATATTATCCACGCTCGCTACCAGAATACAGCCTTACCCGCCTATCACGCCGCTCATTATCCCACCTTACTCGCTTATATTGCCGAGGACATTAAGAGTTATCCCAGAAACTACGACGATAACCGCAGGCAAAAATTACGCCAGCTTCCCATCTATCGCACCAATCTAGATAAACTGGTTGCGCTGAATCAAGATAACGTTTACCTACCCGGTGAAGGTTACGAACCACCCGCCTTTGCGGGAGAACTCCATTTATTAGACTTAGGTAAAAAACCTCAAGAATGGCTTCCCTTTTACCAAGCCTTGCAAGTCCCTATGTTACACCGGGCGCGTTTAATTCAAAAATGCTTGCTTGTCGATTACCCTACCCTATCTTCTCCCGAACAGCTAGAAGTTTTAACTTGGATTCGCGATAACTGGGAAAAAGCACTCCGCGAAGTCGAGAAAGCGAACGAAAATCCCCAAGCTTTTAAAGAACAGTTAGCCAGCGCTAAACTGATTCGTTGCCTAGATGGCAGGTTGCGGGCTATTCGTGGTATTTATAGTCCAGAAAGTAAGATTGTTCGTCGCCTGTTAGGGGAAGGTGCTGCAATTCCCGATATGGAATTTTATGCAACCGATTATCCCCTGTGGATGCACTTTTTTACTGACTTGGGAATGCAGGTGAAACCCAGTCCCGATGACTTACTAACGTGCGTGGAAAACCTGATCCAGCAAGCTTTTCAGTCAGGAGTGGCAAGCGTCACTGATGGGGTGCAATCGATATTAAACTACTTAGTAGAACATTGGGAAGACTTAAAAAATGCTACCCTTTCTAAGAATAATCAAAAGCTGTTTGAAGCATTGCGCGATCGCGCCTGGTTAACTGTCGAACAAGATCCGGAAAAACTGCAACGCTTCCCGGCTGCAATCCAACCTCAAAATAGACTTTACAAAGCCCAAGAAATATGCTTTACGACTGAAGCCCATCTCATGGCAAGCTGCAAACCTATTTTAGCCTGCGATCGCGATTTTATCAAATCTGAAATCCGGCTAGCATTAGGCTTTGAAGCCGTTAACCTCCCGCAAGTCTTAGATTATTTCTCCGCTTTAATTACCCTTTGGGAAAATAACCCTAGTATTCCAACCGAGGAGTTAAAAAAGTATTCCCACGCGTTACAACCTCTTTATAACTTTTTATACAAAGCCTATCTCGATCGTCCAGAAAATACCGACAGACAACGCCAACAACTCAAAGCGCAATTTGAAAACCGTCCCTGTTTATGGGATGAAGCAACCCAACAATTCTGGAAACCCATTCACGCCTTCATTGATGAGGTTCCCTGCTTTGGTTCCTACCGTACCAGCATCCCCTTTACCCATCGTTTAGGAGAAGTTTATCAGCTTTTAGGACAAAGGCGATCGCCAGAACTAGCAGACTATCTCAATTTCCTCCAAGAATTAGAACAAAATAACCCCGAAACTCCCTTAAAATCCGAAGACTCACAACTCGTTCTCCAAGTTTTCTACGCCCTAGAATACCATTCCCGCCTAGAAGACTTTAGCTTATCTCCCGATAGCCTATTCTTGACTGCTAAGGGTGGCTTGCGTGCGGCTAGAGAAATTTTGATTAACGATGCGCCTTGGCGAAAAGAGCATATTTCTGAAAACTATCTGTTATATCCACAAATTACTCCTATTCTGGCTCAAAAAGCAGGCTGTCTTTCTCTGATGAAAGATACATTTGAGCAACCCAAAGCCGTTAAACTTACCCTAAACGCGCAAGCACTCGCAGACTGTCGTAAATGGCAGTTAACCTTAAATTCGACTGAATTTCTCAAAGGACTCAAGCGGTTAATCTACCACGAATCCGAAAACGAAATAACCGACGAACTCGACTTTCTCGCCACGGCTAGAATTCAACCTGCTCAACTCATTCAAGTAGACTTAAATCGCGAGGATGGCACCTGTCTGGCTTCCGATATTCCAGGTAGCCATTTTTATAACTCTCAGGAAAATAGCCTGCAAATTCTCTGGTCAGAAAACCGCACCGTTACCCTATACTATCTCGCAGAATGCCTCAATCAAAACTTAGGTAAAAATAGCTTAAGTAACCTTTTACCCTTAGCGAATATTCTGGATATTGAAGCGGTACGCATTCCAGAATTACTCAACCGTTTGAAGATCCGAGCCTTAAGCGAACCTGAAGAAAACTCAAAGAGCGATCGCACTCTGATTGAGCATTGGACGCTCCAATTTTACCAACACCTAGGATACACCCAGATCGAACCCACCGAACCCGGTTCCGGCTTTGACTATTGCTGTAGCGCCGAGACTCTTCCTAAACTGCAAGTCACCACCAAAGTCGTCAATACCCAAACCCCCACCATCCGCCTAAGCTGGGAAGAATGGCAACAAATGCAAGCCTACCCTGGGGAATACCAACTGCTTGTCTTGATCGAACAGGGCGATCGCACTCACTCAATTTACCAAATCCCCAACATTTGGCAAACCCTACGCGAAACCGAAGCCAAAATCAAAACCCAATCTAACGCTACACCCCCCACCCTCATCGAATTCGAGTTTAATCCCCAAACCCAACAAAACGATCTCCTCCTCAACTGGTCTTTATTTTCCCCTTACCTGCGTTCTGTGAGTGATGAGTTAAAGTTTCTGTCTTGACTCTTTAGATTTTGCACCCTTCTTAGTCAGTAGCGTTTACCCGCCCGGAACTCAAGTTCCGGGCTAATAGCGAAAGTCCATTAAAATGGACTGAAATCTTTATCTTTTAAGTTTTTAGTCCTCTTGAGGAGACTTTAACTAAAAGCCTGTGAAATTATTCCCCGGCGGGTAATGCGACTAGTACAAGATGTGAGTAGAACAATAGCTAATCTACCTTCATTCTCCCTAACTCCCCATCTCCACTCAGCACACCGCTACGCGGAAGCTAAAGCAACAGCACTTTCACCTCAACACTCAGTAACCCACTCAGCACACCGCTACGCGGAAGCTAAAGCAACAGCACTTTACACTCAGCACTCTTAAACCCACTCAGCACACCGCTACGCGGAAGCTAAAGCAACAGCACTTTACACTCAGCACTCTTAAACCCACTCAGCACTCAGCACTCAGTAACCCACTCAGCACTCAGTAACCCACTCAGCACTCAGCACTTTACACTCAGCACTAAATAGATCGGATTGAACCCCAAACACGTTGACGATCGTGCGATAATATGCGTCGTTTCATGTCAATCCTGGATTTCTATGGCAAATTCTAATGCTCAACCTGCCTTACTCGTACTCGCTGATGGGAGTGCGTACCGGGGATGGTCTTTTGGGGCGAACGGTACCACCCTTGGCGAAGTCGTGTTTAACACGGGGATGACAGGTTATCAGGAAGTTTTGACCGATCCAAGCTATCGGGGTCAGATTATTACATTTACATATCCAGAGTTAGGCAATACTGGCGTTAACCCAGAAGATGAAGAATCCGATCGACCACATGTCAGGGGTGCGATCGCGCGTAACATTACCCTACGGCCGAGTAACTGGCGTTCTGCCCAGTCCTTACCCGACTACCTGAAAAAACACGGAATTGTGGGCATCTATGGCGTTGACACCCGCGCCATTACCCGCAAATTGCGCGTTTATGGGGCAATGAACGGCGGGATCTCCACCGAAATTCTCGATCCCGAAGAACTCCTCAACCAGATCCAACAAGCCCCCAGCATGGAAGGTCTGAACCTGGTCAAAGAAGTAACGACAACCGAGGTTTACGAATGGTCCGATCCCACCTCGGACATTTGGGAATTCAAACCCGTTGAGGGGAATGCGGCTAGCGAAGCCTTCACCGTTGTCGCCCTCGACTTTGGCATCAAGCGCAATATTCTCCGCCGCCTGGCCCGTTATGGCTGTCGCGTTATCGTCGTTCCGGCCAACACCCCGGCTGAAGATATCCTGAAATATAACCCCGATGGCATCTTCCTTTCCAACGGCCCTGGCGATCCCGCCGCCGTCACTGAGGGAATTGAAACCACCAAAAAACTCCTCCAGGCTTCCATCCCCATGTTTGGCATTTGCATGGGCCACCAAATCCTCGGCTTATCGATGGGTGGAGAAACCTATAAGTTAAAATTTGGTCATCGCGGCTTAAACCATCCGGCGGGTTTGCAGCGACGCGTAGAAATTACCAGCCAAAATCACAGCTTTGCGCTGACTCCGGAATCCTTACCGGAAGCGGACATTGAAATTACCCATCTCAATCTCAACGATCGCACCATAGCGGGGTTGCGGCACAAGTCTTTACCCCTGTTCTCAGTACAGTATCACCCAGAGGCTAGCCCAGGCCCCCATGATGCGGATTATCTGTTTGAGCAGTTTGTCCAGTCGATGCGGGAAGCCCGTTTAGCAACTGTAAGCTAAGATTTTGGCGCAATCGGCAAGCGAGATGCTACTCTAGATTATTCCGCAGTCAAGATTTGCTAGGCATATAGCCGATCTTTAGGCAAGGGTAGAGAAATCTCTACTAAAAGGTATCCCATCTCATCTCGCCTTGTCGGTGTATCCTTGACTTGAAAAAGTTGAAACGTTAAAGGTAGGAGGGTTTTATTCCTGAGCCACTAACCCTGACCGTTAGCTTAAGAGGCACTCGTGAAGTCAGGGACAATTGTCAACTCTTTCGCCTCACGGGTTTGCTCGATGCCTTCTCCGAACCCACCTTTAGAAAGGTGGTCAGTAAGTGCATCGAGGAAGGGCCGAGAAATGTCATATTGGATCTTTCCAAGATCGATTTTGTCGATAGTTCTGGTTTAGGCGCTTTAGTACAGCTTGTCAAAAAAGCCCAAACCCATGAAGGAACCTTACAGATCGTCACCAATGCCCGCGTGACGCAAACCGTGAAGCTCGTTCGTCTCGATCAGTTCCTCTCTCTACAGCCGTCTGTAGATGAAGCGCTGGAAAACATTAAAAAGGAATAATCCAATCTCGGATCGATTCTCAAGCTATCTGGTTGGTCTAGGTAGCTTGTTTTTTTCCTGAAAAGGTGACATTTTACGGTTTTCCAGCGATCTTTTGATTGAAAGTTGAGCTACGGTGGAAGGGCAATGTTATGGTTGTGCCTATTTTTAGATGCGTGTCCTAGAGGTTAGGATTGAGCGAACCCCAACAAAGCGAACCGCTTGCTTCTGAGCAAGCCCCCCCTCCAACAGAACAGATGAAAGACTTGTTGAATCTTCAACTGCGGGGTCAATGGTCCTCGGCTCAAGTTCAGCAGCTTTCACCGACAGCCTTGGCATATATTGGAGATGCGGTTTATGAATTGTTTGTTCGCGTTCACTATTTGATGCCTCCTCGCAAACTGCGACTTTATCACCATCAAGTTGTCGCGCAGGTGAGAGCCGAATCCCAGGCACAACAGTTGCGATCGCTCGAACCCCATTTGACTCCCGCAGAACGCGATCTGCTCAAACGCGGACGCAATGCGGCTAGCGGCTGTCCCAAACGTCTTAACCCAGCCATTTATCAGCAAGCCACAAGCTTAGAAACCCTGATTGGTTATTTGTATCTGTGCGATCCCCAGCGCCTAGCGTATTTACTGACTCAATTAAATCTCAATGCTCCCCCTGAATCTCTAGAAAATTTGCTCCCTTAGTCCCCGGCTGCTGGGGACGAGCGCTTGGATCGAGGTTCCGTCCTCTTTCCGAAGGGATAAACGCGAACCTAACCCCAGAGGAACAAGGAATATCGCGAAAGACGGTTGAATGTGTCAATTCTGACAGATTAATCTCAAACAAAGACTGGAAACTAAAGATTAGGTAACAACGACCTTATGGCATCTGCGAAACCTCATAAACCCCGTCCTTCAGGACAACCCAACCGAGGGAAACCGGGCAAACCCAAGGTGAAACGAGCGATCGGTAAAGCAATTCAACCTCAAAGAGGCGGATCGCGCGATCGCCCCGTCCCCAAAAATCCAGTCTCCCCCGTTCCCGCCAACCCGGAAACGGAGGAAAGCGACCTGATATATGGCATTCACCCGGTAATCGCAGCGCTAAAAGGCGAGCGACGCCTCAATCGGATTTGGATCGCCGAACGACTCCGCTACGATCCCCGCTTTCATGGTTTGCTCAGCCAAGCCAAAGCAACGGGTACGACGGTTGACGAGGTGGAATATCGCCGACTCGATCATTTGACCAACCGCGCCAACCATCAAGGGGTGGTGGCGCAAGTCACGCCTTACGACTATTTAGAGTTAGGCGAACTGATCGAAAAAGCCAAAGCTGCCTCAAACCAGCCGGTGATTATCGTGGTAGACGGGATTACCGATCCGCATAATTTGGGAGCGATCGCGCGCACGGCAGAAGCCCTAGGCGCTCAAGGGATGGCGATCCCCCAACGTCGGGCAGTGGGGATCACCTCCACCGTTATGAAAGTTGCTGCCGGATCTTTAGAATTTTTTCCAGTCGCTAGGGTTGTCAATCTCAGCCGGGCCTTGGAAGAATTGAAAGCGGCTGGTTTCTGGGTCTACGGCACCGTAGCCTCTGGAGGGCAGTTGATTCACACGGTTGATTTTACTGGAAAAGCACGCCAGGACAAAGGTCAACCCCTTCCAATCGCCTTAGCGATCGGTTCCGAAGGTGAGGGCTTGAGTTTATTGACACAACGCAGTTGCGACGTGCTGGTAACGATTCCGCTGATGGGGCATACCGCGAGCCTCAATGCTTCTGTTGCCGCAGGGATGAGCTTGTATGAAATCTTTCGTCAGCGTTGGGCGACTAAGCTTCACGTCGATCAGAAAGATCTTCAACAAAAATTGAATTGAAAAAAGAATTGCAACAGAGTATAACAAAGTGTAAAAAAGGAAGGCACAGCGTTACCCCCTAGCATTTCGTTCAAACTTTAGTAAATTGGCAGAACAGATGAAGGAATTCATGATTAGCATACTTAACTTCCTGGGACTAGCGTGGTGGGTAGAAATTGCAACTCAGACCCCCAAGTGTACTTACTACTTCGGTCCTTTTATCTCCCAAGCCGATGCCCTAGCTGCTCAAGCGGGGTATCTCGAAGATTTAGAACAAGAAGGCGCTCAAGGCGTTAAAACCTCAGTCCGTCGGTGCAAGCCCACCCATCTAACCGTCTCAGATGATTTGGGGGAGTTTAACGCCGCCAGCCGACCCATTTTTAGCGGCCAAATGTAATTAGACTGTGGCGTTTGGCGTTCAAACTCAACTCGGCAAACTCGCTGCGCCCGCGCTCTGGGTTCTTAGAGAGCGCGGGAAAGGGTTAGGGCTTCCCGACGACTTGGGGATGCTCTGCAAGCCAGCGCTCAATATCTGCGAGGACTCGATCGGGGATCTCCCAAGGGAAAAGATGCGCCGTCTTCGGGTAGCAGTGCCATTGGCAAGTTTGGAGGCGCTCGGCCGTTTCTAAGCTGGATGCTGCCGTAATATGGCGATCGCCTTCCCCGGCGAGCATCAAACAGGGGCATTGAATTTCCTCAATTTGCGCCAAACGGTCATATCGGAGTTTCAGCGCTTGCGAGAGGGCGCGGTTTGCCGCAGCCGAAGTCTGTAAGTAAGCAGACATCCCCTCAAACGCCAAATAGCGATAAGCAACCGGATCGTGCTGTTGAATCAGATAGCGATAGAGCGATCGCTTGCCAAACGTCTCAATATTCCAATCCCATCCCGGCACCAGTCGATTGACAATCGACGCAATTCCCGTGTAAACATTATCCTCCCAAGTGACCGGAGGGTGGCTGCCGCGCGGTCGAGCCGCCGTTGCCACCAAAATCAAACCCGTTACCCGTTGCGGCTGGCGTAGAGCTAACTCCATCGCCAAAATTCCGCCCAACGACCACCCCAACACCAAACAAGATTGCACCTCTAAGCGGTCTAGAAGCGCCTCTAAGTCCGCTAAATGTTGCTGCATCTCAAAATTGCCCGAAAAGCGACTTTTCCCATAACCGCGCAAATCTGGGGCAATCGTGCGAAAGCGCGACGACAACCGATCGGTAAACACAGACATACTCGCCCCCGATCCCGGATGACCGTGCAAGCACAAAATAGGGAAACCCGAACCTTGCTGCAAAGCGTGAAGCTGCATGATGCGCTAGCCCTTCTGTAAACGACCGTAACAAATTGCAAGTGCAATCCTCAAAATTGATAGCGCTTTTTAGAGGGGATCGGCAAAATAAAAACAGCCTTGTTCAACCCGACAGGCAAAGCTAGAAAAAGCAGCCCTGCGAACCCGTTTCCACTCCTCACACGCCTTCAATTGGGTGCCTCATTCAGTTGAAATCAACCTTTGCCGATTGTTAATCCCCTAAATAAGCTTAGACAAAGAGGAGTAGTCGCTATGCTAGAACGACTGATTGCAGCTTTAACCCTCACCCTCTTGCTGAAAGCAATTTCCCTAGGTCAACCTCCCACTCCTAGAACCGCGAGTTCTCTTCCTCAAGAAATCGCGATCGCCTGGAGCAAACTCGCTCAATAAACCCCCTCGCGGCTGCCTGAAAAGCAAAACCTCAGCGCGATCGCCTTCGGTGAGATTCTCCCAAAAGGCGATCGCGCTCATTCACCCTGTCTACCCCGTTCCCAAAATTGGCTAAAATAGGTACTTTGGCATCTCAAGACCGGGTAGAGCCGACCGGAGGCTTTCCCCTGTCTAGGGGAAATTAGCCGGATGCGATCGCATTTCGGCAGATGATTGAACCGATAATCTTCCGATTTCTGACCGGAAGAGTGTCAAACTTGAATTTGGACTCCCAACGAAGAAAAGGAATTGCTGCATGGCATCTATTCGCGAGTTGCATCAACAACTGATTAGCAAAGAGCGATCGGCCGTTGAAATTGCTCAGGAAACTCTAGATCGCATCTCCACACTAGAGCCAAAACTCCATAGTTTTCTGTGCGTCACCGCAGATCGCGCCTTAGAACAGGCTAAAGCTGTGGATGCCAAGATCGCGGCAGGAGAAGAGATTGGCTTGCTTGCTGGAATTCCGATTGCGGTCAAAGATAATATGTGTACCCAAGGAATTCCCACCACCTGCGCCTCGCGCATTCTCAAAGACTTTGTTCCCCCCTACGAATCCACGGTGACGCAAAAACTCTTTGACGCCGGGGCCGTGATGGTGGGGAAAGCCAACTTAGACGAATTTGCAATGGGGAGTTCCACCGAAACTTCCGCCTACCAAGTGACGGCCAACCCGTGGGACTTAGAACGGGTTCCGGGAGGTTCCTCTGGGGGATCGGCGGCGGCGGTGGCTGCCCAAGAAAGCGTTGTCGCCCTGGGATCGGATACGGGCGGATCGATTCGCTTACCCGCCTCCTTCTGTGGGGTTGTGGGGATGAAACCCACCTACGGTTTGGTGTCGCGCTATGGTTTAGTTGCCTATGCCTCCTCTTTAGATCAAATTGGTCCGTTTGGGCGGACGGTGGAAGATGCCGCGATTTTGCTGGGGGCGATCGCCGGATACGATCCCAAAGACTCCACTAGCCTTAATGTCCCCATCCCCGACTACGCCAAATCCCTCAGACCCGATCTCAAACCCAAAAGCCGCATCCGCATCGGCGTGATTAAAGAAACCTTTGGCGAAGGGTTAGATCCCACCGTCGAAGAAGCCGTTAAAAATGCCCTGCAACACCTCCAAGATTTAGGGGCAGAAATTCAAGTGATTTCTTGTCCCCGCTTCCGCTACGGACTCCCCGCCTACTACGTGATTGCTCCATCGGAAGCATCGGCAAACCTGGCGCGTTACGATGGCGTCAAATATGGATTCCGCGCCCCGGAAGGCGAAAACCTGCTGTCGATGTACGAGAAAACGCGATCGCAAGGATTCGGCCCCGAAGTCAAGCGGCGGATTATGATCGGCACCTATGCCCTGTCTGCGGGGTATTATGACGCCTATTACCTCAAAGCCCAAAAAGTGCGGACGCTGATCAAAGAAGACTTTGAAAAAGCATTTGCTCAAGTTGATTTATTGGTCTCTCCCACCGCGCCGATCACTGCCTTCAAAGCCGGTGAAAAGACAGAAGACCCCTTAAGCATGTACCTCACCGACTTAATGACCATCCCCGTCAACCTCGCAGGCTTGCCAGGGATTAGCATTCCCTGCGGCTTTGACGAACAAGGATTGCCGATAGGTTTACAACTGGTGGGAAATGTGCTAAGGGAGGAGCTATTATTCCAAGTGGCTTACGCTTACGAGCAGACCACCGCATGGCATCTGAAAGCGCCTAAAATATAAAAGTCCTCCGAGATTTGGGCGTGAGCGATCGTGCAAGTTGATTTTTTGAGATCGCTAAAAGGACCGATCGCGGTCGGACTGCTCTTAGCGATCGCCTATCTATCAGTCGGGTTTTTGCTGTGGTGGCGACAAACCCGCTTTATTTTTTATCCCTCCCCCACCATTACCCAAACGCCAGCAGACTTCCAACTCTCCTACGAAGAGGTTTGGTTAAACGTCACCGAACGAGAACGCCTGCATGGTTGGTGGATACCGGCCGCTAACCCGGAGACTTCCCCCGGTACAATCTTGTACTTACATGGCAACGGGATCAACATTGGGGCGAACGTCAACCACTCCTATCGCTTGCATAGCCTAGGTTTTTCCGTCTTCGTCTTCGACTATCGCGGGTACGGCTGGTCTGAAGGCGCGTTTCCTAGCGAACAAAGCGTCTATCAAGACGCGCAACGCGCCTGGGAGTATCTAGTTAACGAACGCCAGATCGAACCCTCCCAAATCTATTTATACGGCCATTCCCTCGGCGGGGCGATCGCCATCGAACTCGCCACCCATCAACCCGACGCCGCAGGCTTGATTGTTGAAAGTTCGTTTACATCCCTGCGCGATATGGTCGATTACCAGTATCCTATCTTTAACCTGCTCCCCGTAGACTGGCTGCTGACCAACCGATTTGACTCAAAAAGCAAAGTGCGATCGCTCTCTCTCCCGCTATTATTGATCCACGGTACAGGCGATCTCACCGTTCCCGCCGAAATGAGTCAACGCCTCTACGAAATCGCCTCCCCCCCCAAAAAACTCTTCCTAGTCCCCGACGCCGATCATACCAACGTCGCCTCCCTCAGCGGCGAGTCCTACCTCCAAACCATCCGTAACTTCATCGAGTCACAGGAGAAGAGTTCCGAGTTCCCAGTGAGGAAGAAGGGAGTTGGGAGTTAGGAGTTGGGGGTTGGGGAGAAGAGGATGGGGGGATGGGGAGGTGGGGGGAAGTAAGTTCCGAGTTCCGAGTTCCGAGGGTGGGGGGATGGGGGGATGGGGAGTAGAGTTGCTAGCTTTTGCGAAGCGATATGACAATTTTTCTAGGCATAGCTCGCTAGATCGGCTGTCCAATATTATTGTTGTGGGAAAGCACTTTGATCTTCTTCCCTAACTCCCAACTCCCTTCTTCCCCAACCCCCAACTCCTAATTCCCTTCTTCCCCCCATCTCCCCATCCTCTTCTTCCCCAACCCCCAACTCCCAACTCCTAATTCCCTTCTTCCTTGGACGGCTATACCTAGAGAAGAAGTCGCAAACACCGAACCCGTGCGATCGCGCCTGTTCCTAAAATATGGGTAGAGCCATTAAACAGTGAGCCAACCTCATCGCTGTTTTTGTCTTGCTATGAAAATCTAGACAAATCTCTATAAGGAATACCAGGAAATGCAGCCCACTAATCCCAATCAATTTACAGAAAAAACCTGGGAAGCGATTTCGCGGCTTCCCGATATGGTAAAAAGCGCCCAACAACAGCAACTCGAAAGCGAACACCTGATGAAGTCGCTGTTAGAACAGGATGGACTGGCTGGCAGTATTTTGACCAAAGCCGGGGCGAACTTGCAACGCCTGCGCGAGAGAACTGAAGAGTTTATCAACCGTCAGCCTAAAATCTCGAATACGGGTGGGTCTGTCTATCTCGGTCGTTCTCTCGATGCGCTGTTAGACCGAGCAGAAGCGTATCGTAAAGAGTATGGCGACGATTTTATCTCGATTGAGCATCTGGTGCTAGCGTTTTGTAAAGACGACCGCTTCGGCAAATCGCTGTACGCAGAATTTAAACTAGATGAGAGCAAGCTGAAAACTGTTATTTCCCAAATCCGAGGGAGTCAGAAAGTGACAGACCAAAATCCAGAAGGCAAATATGAAGCACTGGAAAAATACGGCCGCGACTTGACTGAGGCGGCTAGAGAAGGGAAACTTGACCCAGTAATCGGACGAGACGATGAAATTCGCCGAACCGTGCAAATTCTGTCGCGTCGAACCAAGAATAACCCCGTTTTAATTGGCGAACCGGGGGTTGGGAAAACTGCGATCGCAGAAGGCCTCGCACAACGCATTCTAGCAGGCGACGTTCCCCAATCTCTCAAAGACCGCAAGCTCATTGCCCTAGACATGGGGGCCTTAATTGCTGGGGCCAAGTACCGAGGCGAATTTGAAGAACGCCTGAAAGCGGTGCTTAAAGAAGTCACAGACTCCAAAGGCAACATTATCCTGTTTATTGACGAAATTCACACTGTCGTTGGTGCAGGGGCCACCCAAGGGGCAATGGATGCCGGAAACTTGCTGAAACCCATGCTGGCGCGGGGCGAGTTGCGCTGCATTGGGGCCACCACTTTAGATGAGTATCGCAAGTATATTGAAAAGGATGCAGCCTTAGAGCGTCGTTTCCAGCAAGTGTTTGTCGATCAACCCAGCGTTGCCGATACTATCTCTATTCTACGGGGATTAAAAGAACGCTACGAAGTTCACCACGGGGTCAAAATTTCCGACTCGTCCCTGGTTGCGGCCGCTACCCTTTCTACTCGTTATATTAGCGATCGCTTTCTCCCCGATAAAGCCATCGACCTCGTAGACGAAGCCGCCGCCCGGTTGAAAATGGAAATTACCTCCAAACCGGAAGAACTCGACGAAATTGACCGGAAAATCCTGCAATTGGAAATGGAACGCCTTTCTCTGCAAAAAGAAAGCGACCCCGCGTCTAGAGAACGCCTCGAACGCATTGAAAGAGAACTCGCAGACCTCAAAGAATCTCAACGCGCCCTCAACGCCCAGTGGCAATCGGAAAAAGATATCATTGTTGAAATTCAAACGATCAAAGAAGAAAGCGATCGCATCAACCTCGAAATTCAACAAGCCGAACGTAACTACGACCTCAACCGCGCCGCCGAGTTGAAATATGGCAAACTCACCGAACTGCAAAAACGCTTGCAAACGGTAGAAAATCGCCTTTTAGAAACGCAAACCAGCGGTAAATCTCTGTTGCGCGAAGAAGTTACCGAAGCCGATATCGCCGAAATCATCTCCAAGTGGACGGGTATCCCCATTAGCAAGTTAGTCGAATCCGAGATGCAAAAACTGTTGCACCTCGAAGACGAACTCCACCAGCGGGTTATCGGTCAACAAGAAGCCGTCACCGCCGTCGCTGATGCCATTCAACGGTCTCGCGCCGGGTTAGCCGACCCCAACCGTCCCGTCGCCAGTTTCATCTTCCTAGGTCCTACTGGGGTAGGTAAAACTGAACTTGCCAAAGCGCTAGCCGCCTATATGTTCGACACCGAGGACGCAATGGTGCGAATCGATATGTCGGAATATATGGAAAAACACACTGTATCGCGGTTAATTGGCGCGCCTCCGGGATATGTGGGGTATGACGAAGGCGGACAACTCACCGAAGCCATCCGCCGCCGTCCCTATTCGGTGATTCTGTTTGATGAAATTGAGAAAGCGCACCCCGATGTGTTTAACGTCATGCTGCAAATTCTCGACGATGGTCGAGTCACGGATGCTCAAGGGCATACGGTAGACTTCAAAAACTCAATTATCATCATGACCAGTAATATCGGGTCGCAATATATCCTAGATGTGGCTGGCGATGACTCGATGTACGAGGAAATGCGAAGCCGGGTAATGGATGCATTGCGAAGCAATTTCCGCCCGGAATTTCTCAACCGGATTGATGAAATTATCATCTTCCACGGTTTGAAAAAAGAAGAACTGCGAGAAATCGTCAAGTTGCAAACCGAACGCCTCAGCCAACGTCTCGCCGAACGCAAGATGTCTTTGAAGCTCTCGGATGCGGCGTTAGACTTCTTAGCAGAGGTGGGTTACGATCCGGTTTACGGGGCGCGTCCCCTGAAGCGGGCAATTCAACGCGAGTTAGAAACGCAGATTGCCAAATCGATTCTCCGCAGCGAATTTAGCGAAGGCGATACCGTGTTTGTGGATGTGGAAAACGAACGTTTAAGTTTTAAGCGCTTACCTATCGAATTACTCAAAGTTTAAGGTTTCAGCTTTGAATTGCAGGCTTCCTCTGTAATGGGGAAGCTTTTTTTTAACAAATAGCAGAAGTCTTGGTGTACCTCAGTTATTCGAGAAATGCTATATGCCAAAGCAGAAAATTGTCATTGGAATGTTAGCAAATGCGGGCGGGGCCGGAAAAACCACTCTAGCCGTCCATCTTGCTTATGAGACAAGCGAGGTCGGACAGTCGCTACGACTAAGCGAGTCTGCGTTATTAGTTTTTAATCTAAATTAGACCAAATGGGCAATTGGTTCACTTTTTCTAACGTTAACTCCACATAGGGAACCCCTTCCTCGGCTTTCTCGGTACCAAAATAGCCGTTGTCTCCCTGATGCGCGTGGGAACCACTTTCTACCACAGTATAGCGGTCTTCTCGACGCGCTCGATTATAGGGCGAACCAAATGTCCAATGCCAGCGGGAGGGGAGAACAACACCGCCAATGGTTTCAATCCAATCGCGTTCTCCCCGAAGATGATAAACATGATTGGCTTTCTCAAACCCTTCATTACCATTAAACATCCCGCCGAAGGAAATGACGGTGATATCTGCATTTAACCATTGGCTGAGGTAGGGAGTTGCCCCTAATGCCACTTGAGCGCCGCCACTTTTGCCCATTAAAATCAGTTGTAGGGAGCGATCGGGTGAAATGGGAATCGATTGTTGGGCATCCATCCGTTCTACAATGGTAAGCGCGATCGCGCGGTTGTAAATGCGTCCGTAGCGGTTATCGGCTGAAAGCGCCATCCGCCACACATTTCGCGCTTCTAGCAAAAATTGGCTAAACTCCTCCCAGCCATTCTCTTTCTCGGTAATCTCTTTGAGGAAGTCAAAAATTCGCTGACCGCTGACATCCTGATTGGCGGCAGAATAGGGGAAGACATCGCGAACAAGGATACACTGGGGTTGGTTTTGCTGGAGTTCTGCTAAAAATACGGTTTCGCCGTCGGATAAGTCGTCAGCCGATAAGTCTCCGACTCCAGTGAGATAGATAATGTAACAGGTTTTATTGCCCTCGGCTGCATCATTGCCATTGTCCAGCACTTCTTCGAGTCTTTGACTGCGGCGCTCTATTTTATCTTCTCCTCGGTCTAACCACCACACCAAAGTTCCGACGGGTGCCGTGCTTCCCCAAAGCAAAACGAGAAACCCGACGAACAATAGCAGCATTAAACCACCATTCCGCAGCCAGGAAAGCGGATTTGCCATAATGGGTCATCTGTAACTCATACCGTCTTAACAAACAATCTGGACTCAAGTCACCTATCGGGAGAACGAAATTTATCGATGAATGGATGGTTTCATGTCTTTTGGCACGCTTTAACGTTAGATTCAACCTTTTATGCCCAGGCCCCCCAGCAGCCTAAAATGAAGCGCAAGGCGCATGTTTTTGTGGGAATCGCGGCCTTATCCCATGCGGTAGGGAGTAGCATGATTTTGTTAACCTATCAAACCTCTTTGGTGTTGCAGGGTCTGGCGTTTGTGGTGAATGCGTTGAGTATTGTGGGAGGATATTACCTATGGACGTTTACGATTGAAAAGGTGGCAGACTGGCTGCACGTTCAAATCCCATCCTACAAGCCGTTTTTAATTTTAATTGGCTTAACCTATGCCCCCCAGGTGTTTAATATCTTTACGGTGGTACCGTTGCTGGGACGACCGATTGAGGTGGGGTTGGCGTTGTGGAGTTTGGTTGCAGCGATCGCCGCCCTGCATTATGGTTTAAAGCTAAAACTCACACAAGCGATCGCGATCTCTACTTTGGGTTGGGTTGCGGTACAAATCGCAGTAGGAACCCTTCAGCTTGTCGTTCAGGCATTTTTAGATTAGTAAGTGGCTTCAGCCTTTCGTTAACCCAGCTACCGCGCATACGCATCGGGTGCAGGACTCCCAAATCTAGCGGAGACCCCCTCTTTGCAAAGTATGGACGGTAGATGAGGCGAGTAAAGCCTTGATTTTATCCCAAGCGCAGCCAGTTAAGAAGAGCGGCCATTTCTACCCATTCCGATAAACTACCCGGTAGAGAACGGCTGAAACGTAACGGGAGTTCTGGCGTAGACAGATATTGAGCGTATTGGGGGGACAAAAACGGCTTATAGGTTTCCGAAGCAGGCGTAAGCTGTTTAATAAACGCTAAACTTACCCCTTGCAACAGTTGCCGTAAAGGAGCAACAGGTTGTCCTTGGAGTTCGTAAGCTAAATTATTTCTGGGATAACCCGAAAGATTGCCAATACTTAAATGCGTTCCCCCAATTGCAGTAATCAGATATTTAGGACTGTTGAGTTGAGCAAACGGACGCAACTGATGATCGAGGGCTGGCGTAATCGCATCGTTGGTACTCGATAGAATCAACGTGGGTACCTTCACCTGATTGATCCCGCGCTTGCCAAATAAACGACCCACCAAAGGATTCAGCGCCATAATTTGCACCACTCGCTCATCGCGCAGGGATTGACGCTGGTTCGGAAGATCCGTCGCCGCGCATTGCAGCCAGTCAGCAGCCGAACGGGTGATGGGGACTTGTTCGCGACAATATTGGCGTAAATCCGATAAATCGAGTTGCGCGCCTCCCAAAGCGAGGGCCGTGTAGCCGCCTAGGGAGTGACCGATAACGGTAACGCGGTCAGTTTGCAGTTGACCGCGCAGAATCCCCGGACGGCGGTTAATTTTTTCTAATTCGTCGAGTAAAAAGCTGACATCGCGGGGTCGGTCTGTAAATTCAGTTTCCGGAACCACGTTTTGGAGGTTGCGCCCGTTGGAAGTATCGAGCAACCAGCTAATATTGCTGCCAGGATGTTCGATGGCGGCTACGGTTAAACCGTGGGAGGCGAGGTGATGGGCCAGATAGGCCAGGTAGGAACGATCGGCCCCAAACCCATGCGAAATCACAACTAACGGGCCCGGTGGGGAGGGATTGGTGCCGTAGGGATGGACGGGGATATCGGCCCAATAAAGGTCTACGGGGATAGTGCGATCGCGCTTCCAATCATGTAAGTTTAAGGTTTTTTGGCGCACCGATTGGCGACCGGGAGCGGCGGGATCGAAGGCGGGTTGAAAGCTTCCGGGGACGGTTAAGTCGCGTTCGAGCAGCGGGCCGAGGGCTTGGCTTTGCAGATAGGAGGCATTAAATTTTAACGCCACAGAGACGGCTGCTGAGGCGTTAATGGTGATGTTTTCTTCTGGGAAGGCTTTTAAGACCTCAATGGCGCTCAGTTCGTTGGCTTGGCGCAGAGCGATCGCTAAAGCGGCCTGCAATTGCTCGATGTTGGTTCCTGGAACGAGCATTCCCAAACTGCGGAAGATTTGCGAACCCGCAGGCGATCGCAAAATGTTATCGATCACCTTATCGCCCAAGGTCGGATCGAGCATCAGGCGTTGGGTGAGCATTTGCCGAACGGAAGGGGTTAACAGCGATTCAAAAGGCTTGAGGGAGGCGCTGACTTGTCCGGTGCGCGCAAAGGTTTCTAAGTCTGTAATGTTCACAGAATGCTGAAAGGGACCCAAGCGAATGGTGACGCGCTGCGCCGCTTGGGCCGGTAAAGCGATCGCTCCCCATAATAAACCCGCCACTAGTAAAGATAAGCCGGGTTTCGACTGGCGGCGAGCGAACTGGGAGTGACTCCTTTTGAGCAATTTTTGAATCAACTTCATCCTTTGTCCATTAAGCAAACGGCAATCAAGTCTAGAGAAGCACTGCACTCAGACCTTGAGGCCCGGTGCGGGTCAACTCTTGGCTGGTTTGGGGTCAAAGCTGAATCGGGGTTCTTTCAATTGTGTCTGTTGAATGGGAAAATAGCCAAGCTGAAGCTTCCGTCATTGAAGGCGAACTTTGACCCGGAATCGTTGCCCCTAGAGAGAAAGGAATGCAGAAAAGTTCCCGCTCTCTATGTAGACTTCTGTGTTAGGGTTCCCGCGATCGCCGCTAAAATTGACACCTACAGGGCAGATTAATCGCCGCTAATGTGAACAATTAAGTCGCGATGATGTCCGCGTCGGCGATGTTCCCACAAATACAAACCTTGCCAAGTCCCTAAAAGCAGTTTGCCACGGGCAAGGGGAATTTGTTCGGAAGTTTTGGTTAAGACGCAGCGGATATGCGCTGGCATATCATCCGGACCTTCTGCGGAGTGAATATAACTCACCCCATCTTCGGGAATCAATTTAGCAAAAAAGCGCTCTAAGTCTTTTAAGACATCGGGGTCGGCATTTTCTTGGATAATCAGACTGGCGGAGGTATGACACAGGAAGACGGTACACAGTCCGGTTTGTATCCCGGAGGTTCTGACAACCTCTTGTACCTGGTGGGTAATCCGCGTGAAGCTTTTCCCAGTGGTTTGAATGGTGAGTTGGTCTTGATAAACGGTCATTGAGGGTTTAAGAGAGAAAATCAACAATCGCTTGGGCGATCGCTTCTGAGCCGTACTTCTCTAACTTAGTCGTTAAGCGGGGAGGTGTGGGTGAAACCTTCAAAAATTCCCAAGAACCTGAGAAGAATTCTTCTGGGGTAATGATTTGATGTTCGCTGTAGTCTTCAATTCCCCTTAGCAGCAAGGGCGACTCTGCAAAACCTTCGCGAGTCAGGGAAACTATCGGCACGTCTAAGCGTAACGCCTCTGCAAACGTACTGTATCCCGGTTTGGAGATAACGCGCCCGCAAATCGGCATAAAATCAACGGGACGGTAGTTGCGACCGGAAATTTTTAACAGGTTGGGTAGTTCTGGCGCTTCGCGGTCAAAGGTGATAAATTGCCAATCGGGAAACGCTTTCAAACCTTCGTAGGGAATGCGCTGCAAGCTTAACCCGCCAAAGGTGAGGAGAATCGTTTGTTCGCGAGGGGTGTGAATTTGCAAGCGCTGGCGCAACTCCTCGGCGTCGTATTGGGGAATTCCTCCGGTTAACCCAACATCAGTAATGTGAGGAAACGCAGACATCGGTTCGTGTAGGGGGAGGCGGAAAAGGCGATCGCACTTTTGGTAAGATTCGCCCATCCAATCGGCAATTGCAATAAACTCGCCACCCCAGTCGCGATAGATAAAATCCCAACCAAAGTTACTCGACATCCAGCAAGGAACCCCCGCCGCCTCAGCAATATCCGCCGCCAAGGGAGGAATATCAGCTAGGACAAGATTCACCCGATTTTGGCGAATAAAGTTCGCTTCCCCAGCGATAATACTATTTCTCTGGGTTCGGATCTGGCGCAACTTCTCCAGGGTGGCCTCTAAATCCATTGTTAAGCTATCGGATTGAATCACGCCCAAGTCATAGGCGCGGGGACGATGAATAAAATCACCCGGAATATAGGATTCCAGCAACCACCGAGGCGCAGTTGTGGCTAAAATCAGCAAAATATCGGGATAGCGCTGTTGGATGGCTGCGGCGATGGAGGAGGCGCGCACCGCATGACCGAATCCATGATTGGTAATGGCAATATAAACAGTGGGACGAGACATATTCTAGGAGTTGATTCAATCCAACCGGAGAAACTCTACCTAGTTTATGACTTTAAGTGCGATCGCCCTTCTTGCCAGCTATTTCCCGATCTTAGGCGCGATTGGGTTGGGATGGCGATCGCTTTAAGGTAACGTCTTTTATAGTATGAGCGTTAGGTTACTAGGGTTAGTTATGCAACGACTCCTGCGATCGCCGTTAGAGTGACAGACTAAGCCTCAAACTCTGTTGTTGAGCCAAAATAGTATAGTACTGAATTTTGTTTTTAAAGATTTGCAATGTCAAATCCCAGATACGATTGGAAAAGATTTTGGTATCCCAAAGGGGGCACTTACAGACTTAATTTTGCTGGTTATCTAGACGATCCAGAATCAAGTTATGCCTATATTACTAACCCTGAAGTCATTCCATTTGAAGTCATTGCTGGGACACCGTGTCTAGTTTTCCTGGGTGAACCGGGAATTGGTAAGTCTACGGCTCTCTACCAAGCATTTGAACAGTCTATAAGGCAAGGGAAACCTGCCCTTAAGTTTGAACTTAGAGGATATAACTCCAGTGCCGAGCTATGTAATGAAATTTTTGGACATCCAAAATTTCAGGCTTGGTTCAATGGAACACATCAGTTGGATTTATTCCTCGACAGCCTGGATGAGGGACTCTTATCACTTAATGTTCTGTCAGATACTTTGAGTCGTGAGCTTGGAAAATATTTCTGTGAGCGTCTTCAGCTCCGACTCACCTGTAGAACGGCTGACTGGAGAAGTACTTTAGAGGAGGATTTAAGACAGTTATGGGGTAAAGATAATTTAGGAGTGTATGAGTTAGCACCTTTGCGTCAAGTAGACGTAAAGAAAGCAGCAGAAGAAAATAATTTAGACTCGGAAGCTTTTCTACAAGAGATCCAAGGTAGAGAGGCTGCACCACTGGCTATTCAGCCGATTACACTGAAGTTTCTTTTGAAAATTTATCAAGAAGATGGACAGCTCCCTTCTACCAAAAAAGAACTTTATTGCAAAGGCTGCCGGAATCTTTGTGAAGAAAATAACCCGCGCCGTCGTGATGCAGGATTCAAAGGTGATTTAGATACTGATGAACGCATGATGATTGCTGGCAGGATTGCAGCGGTTACGATCTTTGCGAATCGGGCTGCTATCTGGAGAGGCTTAGGTGATGCTGCAAATAAAGATGTCGCTATTCGGGAATTATGTGGTTCTGAGACTCTTAATGGGCGTGAGTTTCGAGTAACTGAAGCTGCTGTCTGTGAAGTACTTAAAATTACAAGTTTATTTTCCTCCTATGGGAATGAGCATGATCGCTTTTGCTTTACTCACCAAACTTATGCAGAGTTTTTGGCGGCTTGGTATTTAGCTCAGCGCCCAATGACGTTAGCTCAAAGAATGAGCTTATTACAACATCCTGCTGATCCTGATAAAAAGTTAGTTCCTCAACTACATGAGGTTGCAGCATGGCTAGCTAGTCTACTACCTGATGTGTTTCGGGAAATTGTTAAAACAGATCCTGATGTCATGTTGCAAAGTGATGTGGCAACTGCTGATCAAGAAGGTTGTGCAGCTTTGGTAGAGTCTTTGCTCAGATTGCACAATGAAGAGAAACTACTGTATGAACCTCGATCGTGGTTGTATCAAAAGCTTAAGTCTAGAGATTTAGTTGCCCAAATTCAACCTTATATCACCGACATTACCAAAAGTGTAGATGCCCGATATGTGGCAATTGATATTGCTAGAGCCTGCCAACTGACATCGTTTCAGCATGATTTAGTTGATGTGGCTTTAGACGCATCACAACCCTATTGGGTTCGAGTAAATGCTGCCCATACTGTGTGTGAAATTGGGGATACTGAAATCAAGGCAAAGTTAAAGCCATTAGCTTTAGGTGAAGCTGGAGAAGATCCAGATAATGAATTAAAAGGATACGGACTTCAGACAATATACCCATCTCACTTAACAACAAACGAAGTTTTTGATATGCTTACGCACCCTAAAAGTAATGTTATCGGTGGTACATATCAAAACTTTGTTGCAAAGGACTTCCCAAAGCATCTTCGGTCTGCTGATTTACCTTTAGCACTTAAGTGGGTTGAAGCCCAGCAGCCGAGGCATGAATTGCGTTACCCATTTGGAGAATTATCCGATGCAATTATGTCTCTAGCCTGGGAGCATCTTGAATCGCCGGAGATATTAGAATCTTTTGCAAGAATCGCATTGACAAGATGGAGTAATTACCAACAAATAATAAGTGAGCGAAAAAAGCCATCATTTGAAAGTTTATTGCTCCATAACGATGTAAGGCGTCGTCTCCTGTTAGAAAAGCTTGTTAGCATAATTCCCTTATCTTCTAATAAAGAGCCTATTTGGCTCCTTGGGCAAAGAATACAGATAATCCTACAGGAAGATTTACGATGGATGACTGAACAGCTTCAATCATCCACATCTGAACATACGCAGCAAATTTGGGCGCAGTTAATCAAAAGAATCTTTAGAAATCCTGAATATTCACCAGATGAGGCAAAGACTATTCTTTCTGTTAGCCAAACTAATGAAGTCCTGCATAAGGTATTTCAATCATGGATTGAACCAATAGAACTAGATTCACCTGAAGCTGAAGTAGAGCAGCAAGAGTGGATTCAACGAGATAACAGCCTATTAGAACCACCACTTGCAGACCGGATTATTGCTTGTTTGAACGAGTTTGAGTCTGGCAACTTAACCGCATGGTGGAGTCTCAACAGGGAGATGACGCTCATGCCATACAGTAAACGTTACGATGACATTCGCAGACAACCCGATATAACAGCCCTCAATGGATGGCAAATAGTAGAACCTTTAACCCGATCTAGAATTGTTGATGCGGCTGAAAAATTCGTATTAAATTGGCAACGAGAGTCTCAAGATTGTTTGAACTTATATGAATCTGATGTTGCAGGCTATAAAGCGCTGCGTTTGTTACTACAGGAGCGCCCTCATTTCATCTTTAATCTTAGTGCCGAGACCTGGAAGATGTGGGCATCTACGATTATCAATACCTATTCGATGTCAAATGATAGTCGATATGTTGAGCCTCATCTTGTCTTGACCAAACTAGCTTATCAGCACGCTCCTGCTGAATTTATTAATACTTTAATAGATCTAATAGATAGCGAAAATAGCGATTATGGTAATATATTTATCACACGATCAATACAAACTTGTTGGGATGAACCTTTAGCAATAGCTTTACTAAATAAACTAGAAGATACAACATTAAAGCCAAGCTCTGTAGGGCAGTTGCTTGAAGATCTTCTTGCCCATAAAGTATTTGCAGCCAAGAGATTTGCAGAATCATTAATTCCTGTACCACTTCCTTCTGTTGGAGAGCAGCGTTCCCGAGCAATTTCTGCTGCACGCGCACTTATGCTTTATGCGGAAGACGCAGGTTGGTCGGTGGTTTGGTCAGCGATTCAGCAAGATCCAGAATTTGGAAGAGAAGTCCTTGAATCAGTGTCCTATTCTGCTCGTCAGACAGGGAGCATTGAATGGCGTCTCTCAGAAGAACAGGTGCTAGAGCTTTACAGATGGCTACGTAAAGAATATCCCCCCATTGAAAAACCTAAGCTACAAGAAGAAAAGGAGAAAACTTTCAGCTTGGAAGACTGGGCAACAAAACCTAGAGATAGTGTTGTTAAGTGGCAAGCTACTATCTTGCAACATCTAAAAGAGCGTAGGACACCCCAAGCGTGTAAAGCACTTCGGTGTATTGCTCATGAATCTCCGGAGATGGCTGAAAAACTGAAGCGTATTTTGCTTGAAGCTCAGCTCACTACCCGTCGTCGTACTTGGTCAGCACCAACGCCTCAAGAAGTTCTTAAAGTCACGAGCGACCAAAATGTGCGCCTTGTTAATGGAGCAGATCAACTGCTTGATGTAGTTGTTGAATCTTTGGATAGGCTAAACCAAAAGCTTCAAGGCGAAACACCTTCTGCAATTTTTCTGTGGAATCAGTGGAAGCAGGGAGATCAGATTGTCTTTCGTCCTAAAGATGAACAGGTATTATCTAACTATATAAAACTTCACTTGAAGGAAGATCTTAAACAACGAGGAGTTATCGCCAAACGTGAGGTTGAAATTCGGCGGCGGCATGGAGATAAAGGTGTTGCTGCATCGGGTGAGCGTGTAGATATTCAAGTAGATGCTTTTGTTCGATTGCCAAATGGAGAGATTTGTGATTATGTGAGCGTCATTATTGAGGTCAAAGGATGTTGGAATAAAGATTTAGATACTGCAATGCAGACTCAACTCGTAGACCGTTATCTCAAAGACAATAGTTGTCAGCACGGTCTTTATCTCATTGGTTGGTTCAATTGCAAACAGTGGGATAGAAAGGATTCCAGTAAGCCTCCAAAGTTGAGCATTGAAGAGGCAATACAGAAATTTGAAACACAAGCTGCTGAGTTATCAAAGCAAGGTGTAAAAGTTAAGGCTGTAGTTCTTAACACATCACTTCGATAAATCAATGAGCAACAAAATTGATCGCCTTTTCAATCCTACCTTTCAATGTAGATGTGGAAACTCAGAACTCAAAACGCAATAGGATAGCTGTATGAATAACTGGCAAGAACACATCGCTACCAATCCCAACATCTGTCACGGTAAACCCTGCATTACCGGAACGCGCATCATGGTATCTGTCATTCTTGATAATCTTGCGGAGGGTTTAACTGCTGACGAAATTGTGGCAGATTATCCACCGCTAACGTTACCAGATATCCGAGCTGCGATCGCCTATGCTGCTGCGCTGGCAAGGGAAGAAGAACTTTTACCTTTGCGTTAAAAAACTCGGAAGCTAATCCAACACTTCCTGGCTCAAGGTTTTGCTTAGAAGCGCGATCGGCGACAATAGAAACCTTAACGGAAACTGCCACAACTTTCTCTCTTCTCTAGAATGGACACTATCAAATACCTCTTGTCCGAAGACCAGATGCCCACTGCTTGGTATAACATCCAGGCGGATTTACCTGCACCTTTACCCCCCGTTCTTCATCCCGGTACTGGACAACCGATTACACCCGATGACCTGGTTCCCCTGTTTCCCATGAGCCTCATTGAACAGGAAGTCACCCAGGAGCGTTGGATTGAGATTCCTGACGAGATTCGGTTGATTTACCGTCAATGGCGACCCACACCGCTGTATCGGGCGCGCAGACTGGAAAAAGCCCTGGATACCCCGGCTAAGATTTACTACAAATACGAAGGCGTTAGCCCTGCGGGAAGCCACAAACCCAATACGGCGGTTGCTCAGGCGTACTATAACAAGCAAGCAGGCGTGAAGCGATTGACCACGGAAACGGGGGCCGGACAGTGGGGTTCCTCTCTTGCCTTTGCGGGGGCGCTGTTTGGGCTGGAAGTGCTGGTGTATATGGTGAAAGTGAGCTACAACCAAAAGCCGTACCGTCGAGCGCTGATGGAGGCTTATGGGGCGAGAGTGGTTGCGAGTCCTAGCACCGAAACCCACGCCGGACGCTCAATTCTAGCGGAGTATCCCAATAGTACGGGAAGTTTGGGGATTGCGATTAGCGAAGCGGTGGAAGTCGCTGCCCAGGATGAGGGGAGCAAGTATGCTTTGGGTAGCGTTCTCAACCATGTCTTGCTACATCAGACGGTGATTGGACAAGAAGCTTTAGCCCAACTGGAGATGGCGGGCGATTATCCTGATATCATCGTTGGCTGTACGGGTGGGGGGAGCAACTTTGCGGGCATTGCTTTTCCGTTTCTGGGTGCCAAGCTACGGGGAGAGCGAGATGTGGAAATTATTGCGGTGGAACCTGCGGCTTGTCCTACCCTCACTCGCGGCCAGTATGCTTATGATTTTGGCGATACGGCTCACCTGACTCCTTTGGTGAAAATGCATACGTTGGGGAGTACCTTTGTACCGGAAGGCATTCATGCGGGTGGGTTGCGCTATCACGGGATGGCTCCCCTCGTCAGCCATGTAGTGAGTTTGGGACTGGCGCAACCCCGTTCTGAATATCAGTTAGGCTGTTTTGCTGCTGGGTTGACGTTTGCACGGACTGAGGGCATTCTTCCGGCTCCTGAAGCGAATCACGCGGTTAAGGCGGCGATGGATGAGGCTTTAAAATGCAAAGAGTCGGGTGAAGCTAAGACGATTTTATTTAATCTGTGCGGTCACGGACATTTTGATATGCAGGCGTATATGGATTATCAGGCTGGAAAACTAGTTGATACGGAGTATAGTGCGGAGGAAGTGGCGATGGCTCTGGCGGGGTTGCCAGTCGTGGGTTAATGTCAAGGGTTGGGCAAAATTTTCTTGAGCGATACCTGCAATCTTGGCGCTTTGGCGATCGCAATAAGCTAGGATTTGCAGAGCAAGATCGTTTACTGTTAACTCCTGTCAATCTCTAATTCAAGCTATGGTTAAGTTTCCGGCTCTACTTCAGGATCGCGCCTTTGGCATTGTCCCTATTTTTGCCGCAGACAAAGCGGATGTTTCTAGTTATCTTTTTCTATTGGTTCAACACCATGAGGGCCATTGGGGGTTCCCTAAAGGTCATGCAGAAGCCGGTGAATCGCCTTTAGCTGCCGCCTGTCGAGAACTTACGGAGGAAACGGGAATTTCTAACTATCAGTTGATTCCCGATATCTCGTTTGAGGAATCCTACAATTTTTTGAAAAAGGGCATCACCGTCCAGAAAAAGGTAACTTATTTTCTAGCTTTTGTGGAATCCATGACGGTTAAAATTCAAGCGGAGGAAATTCAAAATTTTGCCTGGAATTCTTTTGCAGAAACAAAAAGCTTAATCACTTATCCAGCAAATCGTCGCGTTTTAGAAAAAGTTCGGGAATATTTGATGTCTTCTGCTCAAGAATTAACCTCTTAGGAACGGTTCACCGATGAAAGCCAAATACGCGATTAACCTTCATAAAGGATTGACCAGCCTAGTTGTACTGGGGATGATGTTTTACTATGATAATTTTACTTTAGGCGCTTGGGTTTACCTTGCCTTGCATGGCACCTATGGGATTTTATGGTTATTGAAAGATCGGATTTATCCCGATCGTCAATGGGAACAAGAAATTCCTGTTTATCAAGGGTTTTTAGCCTTTTTTTTCCTAGCCGCCTATTGGGTTGCTCCGTTTTTGTTAATCAGTAGCGGTAAAATTCCTCCCCTTCCCTTAGTTGCGGCTGCAATTGCGCTTAATATTCTCGGCGTGTTTTTACACTATGCTAGCGATGCTCAAAAGTATTTTACTTTGAAGTATCAACCCGGATTAATTACAGAAGGCTTTTTTGCTCGCTGTCGCAATACGAATTATTTGGGTGAGATTTTGATTTATACCAGTTTTGCGATCTTGGCGATGCACTGGTTGCCGATTTTGATTTTACAACTCTTTTTTGCGGGAATGTTCTTACCCAATATGATGAAAAAAGAAGAGTCTTTATCGCGCTATGTGGCATTTGAAGCTTATCAGAAGCAGTCTGGCTTATTACTGCCAAAATTGTTGATTTCTAAACCGCCTCAAAGCAGTGGCGTGGAAATCTCCTAAAACACTCCCCTCTCCCTAGGGAGAGGGGTTGGGGGTGAGGGGTTGATTTGAGGATCGCAATATGAGCCAGTTGCAGATTACCACTGTTTCTTATCTTACTGAACAAGCAGCCATTAATTCTATTCGGGTGAAAGTCTTTCAAGAAGAACAAGGGGTCGATCCGGCGTTAGAATTTGATGGAGAAGATGAAAATGCAGAACATTTGCTGGCATATTTGGATGGTTGCCCGGTGGGAACTGCGAGAATCCGCTTTTTAACGCCCCAAACGGCTAAAATTGAGCGATTAGCGGTTCTAGACTCTGCACGGGGAAAAGGGATAGGAAAGCAACTGATGGAAAACGCGATCGCAGTTGCCGCCCAAAACCAAGCTAAAGAGGTTATCGTAAATGCTCAAGCCTATATTCAGGCACTCTATCTCCAGTTAGGCTTCGTTGCTGAAGGCGAACTTTTTGAGGAAGCTGGCATCGATCATGTCAAAATGCGAAAGGTTTTAACTTAGAATCTCAACTGTGAGCGAGCAACCGAAACTCAACCGATACCGTAATTTCCTGATTTTAGGATTAATCTGGCTACTGGGCGCGATCGCCGATCGGGTCTGGTATGCTCTAGATAATTCCGTCCCGGCGTGGGATCAGGCGGATTATCTCACAGGGGCGCTAAACTATTGGCAGCTATTGCAGACGCCCCAATGGTTTTCCGGCGATTGGTGGTATACTTTCTGGACGCGATCGCCAAAAATTCCCCCCGTTGCCTATGTTTCTGCAACGCCGTTTATTCATCTGTTTGGGGCGGAACCCGATCAAGCCATTATTGTCCAATTTTTCTATAGTGCCATACTCCTCGCTTCAGTCTATGGTTTAGGCACGCTGCTATTTACTCCCGCCGTGGGGTTATGGGCCGCTGGACTGTGCGAATTGCTTCCCGGCTTATACTACTATCGCCTAGACTTTCTGCTGGACTATCCCTTAACCGCCATTGTCACCCTCAGCTTTCTTTGTTTAACCCTGTGGTATCTCAGTTGGCGGGAACCCCATTCTAAACAGTGGCTATGGGCTATTTTATTTGGAGTTTGCTTTGCGCTGAGTTTGCTACTCAAACAAACCGCCTTATTTTTCCTATTCGTTCCCTTCGTGTGGATAGGCGTCGAGGCCCTGCGAAAGCGCCAATGGTCTACAGTGGGACAATGGCTTCTCAGCGGTAGCATTACCTTTGTTTTGGCTTATCCCTGGTATCGGTTGAATTGGCTGCTGATCCTAACTTCGGGAAAACGGGCTACGATTGATAGCGCGATCGCAGAAGGCGATCCTCCCCTTTATACCCTAGAGGCTTGGACGTATTACGGCAAAATTCTGCCTTATCTCACCTCCTGGCCGTTATTGCTGATTCCCATCGTTGGGTTAATCTTCTATTGGTGGAAATATCATCGGGTTGCTGCGTTTCCCCAAACCCGCATTCGCACCTCCTTACGATGGTTAGCGATTTTTGTCTTGGGAGCCTATCTGCTGTGTTCGTTTAACATTAACAAAGATGACCGCTACGTTCTCCCTTACCTCCCCGCTATTTCCCTGGTTTTAGCCTATGGCTTGTTGAGTTGGGATAAGGTGACGCGCCAATGGGGAAAAGTCATCCGTTGGGGAACGATATCTCTGGGTATTGTGTTAATGGTTCTGAACCTATATCCCATCGGGGGAACGGCTTTAACGGGGCTTCTCAGTCCCTACACGCAGCGCTATGCTTATTTAGGGGAACCCTGGCCGCATCCGGAAGTGATCGATCGCATTATTCAAACAGAACCGAATTTGCGCGTGAATTTAGGCGTTTTACCCTCAACCCCAACCCTTAATCAGCATAATTTTAACTATTATGGGGCGCTGCGTAACTTTCAGGTGTATGGGCGACAAGTGGGGGTGCGCGATAGGGAAATTTTACAAGATGCGCGATCGCTTTCTTGGTTTTTAACTAAAACCGGCGACCAAGGATCGGTTCCTCAACCTGCACAAGCTAATATTACTCAAATTGTCGAACAGGCAGGCGACTTTCAACCCGTCCAAAGTTGGCCGTTAATGGATGGGAGTACCCTGACTCTCCATCACCAGCAGTTTCCCCCCATTCAGGTTCAACCCCTCAACGAACCGCGTAACGCCGTCCAACTTGAAGAGGTTATCGTTCCTCCCGCAACGCCTCCGGGGGTTCCGGTTCCAGTGACGTATCGTTGGACAGGGCCCGGCGAGCAGTTACAATCGGGGTTAGTGTTGCTGACTTGGCGATCGCACTCTGCAAACCCTTCGCAGCGGTGGATTCATGACCGCGCCATTGGACTGGGGAACTTGCAGCTATCCCGGAGCAATCCTACGGCCTACGAGGTGGTAGAACAGTTATCCATGTTACCGCCTGCGGATCTCGCGCCTGGGGTATATACCTTAGAAGCCACTTATCTCAACCGCGAGACGGGAGAAAGCTATGCGTTATCAGTTCCGTCTGTAAGGTTAAGCCTCGATCCTAATGCACCCCCAACCCCGGCGCGAGAATTAGACTTACTTACCCAGTTACGCAACCTTGCTCAAAACTTACCCCAAGGTATGGCAGGATTAGAGCCAGTATTTGCTGAAGTGGCACGCATTAATCAATACGATCCGACTCAAGATTATTTAATTCAAGCCGAGAAAACCTTAGCCTACCGCTTGCAACAGGAACCCGATAATCTAGAGTGGGCGTATACTTTAGCATTATCGCGCGTCTTGCAACGCAAAGTAGAGGATGCGATCGCGGCTTTGTCCACCGTGCGCCAACTCGATACTCAAAATCCTTACGCCCATGCCTATCTCGCCTTCGTGTATCTTTATGATTGGCGACCCAGGGAAGCACAACCCATTTTAGAAAATGCGATCGCGCTGAATCCTAGCATTCCAGAAATTCAGGCCTTAAATGGCGTAGCCTCCTTAATGCAAGGTAATCTATTGGGGGCTTGGCACGATTTAAAAGGGTTTTTATTTGCAGCCTAAGCCTGAAAGAGAATCAGGGATTGTCACATCTTCTATCCGTAATCATGCGTAACATTTGCCCCATTCAATTCAGCAAAAATTTACCTAAACTTTGAACAAATCGGGGCCTTCCTTCACCTAATCTAGGTCATAGTCTAGCTATGCTGAATGCAGGCTACTCAGGAATTCACCTTCCTGAGTGGTCTTAGGGTCAGAGGCGATCGACACTACCAGTGGGTGACACCAAAGATCGTTCTGAGGAGTGCCAACAATCACACGCAACTCATCAGAATAGACTTAAATTTATGTGAGATACCCCTAAACACAGTTCAGCATATCCAGGTTATCGAATCTCAACTACTTTTGGAGCAGACGAAATGTTACAGACAGCCAAGCGGTTAGCCATCGGAGTTTCTGCCATTGTTGGCGTTAGCGCGATCGCAGTTAGACCCGCATCCGCCTTCACCATTTCGGGTACCGACTACCTCCTCTACGATACTTGCAGCCCTACCACCACCTGCTTAAACCCCGGTGCAGATTTAAACAGCATTCTCGCTGGCAATAGCAGCAATCCGGGCGGTAACATTGAACTGTTTGCCAGCAGCGAAAGCTTGAGTAACACAGCTTTCCTAAGTTCCATCGCCAGAACCAGCATTAGCGGTACAGTGGGTGGCAAAACCCTCACCCTCAGCAGCCTTACCGCCGATGATTGGTTTAATACCGGTTCTGGCATCAGCCTAGTTTATGGTGCTGCTAACCTCGCGAATACCTGGTTTGATGACTTCCTCAGTGCAGCCGGAAAAGGTGGCGCTAGCCTATTAGAAAGAACCCAAGCATTCAACGCCTTCTTGGGTCTTGGTGGTTTCCAACGCAGCAGCGACCCCAACATCTCCTACGTCACCACCGAAGGAAGCGATATCAAAATTGGTTTAGCCGGTCACTTTGACCTCAAAGCTTACTATACTCGCCCCGGCTCTCCGTTTGCGATGTTTGCTCAAATGCTGCCTAGTGGCTTCCAAGCTAGCGAAGTCGTGAAAGCCAACTACGATGGCGTTACCAAATTCCTCTATAGCTTCAGCGCGACCGAGTCCGGTTTAACCAACAGTGCTGGCGTGGGTGCAGATGGCAGTTCTCACAGCGGTAACTACGAAGTGGCCCTGCGCGGTGTTGTCACCCCTCCCCCTCCGACTGCTGACGTTCCCGAACCGTCTGCTTTACTCGGTTTAGCTGCTGTCGGTGGTTTGTTTGCAGCCAAACGCAAACTGAAAAACGCCTAACGCCGATGCATCATTAGTTTTCCTCTAAGCAAGCAAAAGGGTTTTAGGGAGCGAAATCGCTCCCTTTTTTAGTAAGGTCTAATAACGCTCTAGCAACAATTTCACCTCATCCTCCAACTCCACATCCTTGAGGGCTTCCCACTCCGCTTTGCGAACGGCGAGGTAAGCTTGGGCGAGGGGAGAACCCAAAGCATTGAGTAAGATTTCATCTTGACTTAACGCTTCAATTGCAGCCCCTAAGTTCTGCGGTAAGCGCTCTATTTGCCGTTTCTGGCGTTCTTCTTCCGTGAGGCTTCCGGGATCGATTTCTAGCGGTTCGTCCGGTTCTAGCCCCTGGTAGATGCCATCTAAGCCCGCCGCAATCATGCCCCCCAGAGCAATATAAGGATTGGCGGAAGCATCGACGGTTTTCAGTTCAAAATGGGTGGAACCCGTGCCTTCGGGGTTGCCGATAACGCGAATGGCAGCTTCTCGGTTATCTAACCCCCAACAGCGGAACGCACCACTCCAACTCTGGGGTTGAATGCGGCGATAGGAGTTGCAAGTGGGTGCAGTCAGGGCCATTAAACCGGGGAGGTGGTGGAGAATGCCCCCGATGAATTGGCGTCCAACTTCAGAAAGACCGAGCAAGCCGTTAGAATCGCTTAAGCGGTTTTCGCCTTGATGCCACAGGCTGAGGTGAACGTGACAGCCGCTTCCGGCCGCGTCGGCAAAGATTTTAGGGAGAAAAGATGCGGTTAAATGGTGTTGATGGGCGATCGCGCGCACAGTTTCGCGAAACGCCACTTGTTGATCGGCCGCAGCCAGGGCGCGATTATACAGAATGGAGATTTCCTGCTGACCCGGCCCCGATTCGGGATAATATTGCTCTACTAAAAGTCCTTGGGCGATTAGGGCTTCGGCGATTTGATCGATAACGCCTTGGTGGAGATCCATCGCCTGAGTGGAAGCAAACAAAGTGCGATCGCTTGGCTCAATCCTACCCTCGGCGGTCTGTTTTAATAGATAAAATTCATTTTCAAAAGCGGCGATCGCTTCTAACCCTAATTCTGCCGCTTGCTGGGCTTGGGTTGCCAAAAAGTGACGCGGACATAACGGCCAGGGTTCGCCTTGATGATACATATTCCCCATCACTCTCCCATGTCCGGGCGCATAGGGCAACGAGACATAGGTAGACCAATCTGGAATCAATTGAATTTCACCCACCGGGCCCAAACCGCCTCCCGGTACAGGTGCATCATACAGAATGGGGACAGCTTGTTGAGCAGCAGAAATCCCAACCCCTCGATCGAGGTAATGAGGCATCATCCGAATGTGAACGGCTTTCCCTCGAATAGCGTTCGCGTTATCGCACCAGACAATGCGAATAAACCGAATCCCCTCTTCCTCAAGGTTGTTGAGGTCTTCTTCCCCCATAGCGTCTCCTTTGGTTGATGTGGAATTATTTTATCTTTTGTCGGGTTTGGGGGTTTAAAAGTGCAGAGGGGGACAACAGTTTGGCGTTCTGTTATCCCCCTTATAGAAGTCAGTTCAAATTGAATTATGCAGGTTTAGCTTCGGCTTTTTGTTGCAGCAAGCGGATAATTGCTGTTTTTTCCAAGATACCGACAACCGATCCGTTTTCCCGAACGACGGGGACTTGGGTGATTTGTTGCTGTTCTAAGCGTTGCACCACTTCGAGGAGGGGTTGATCGGCGGGAACGGTTTCGGATAGGTCGATGGGTTGGGTTAAGTCGCGAACTGGGGTTTGCGGCCAGTGGGCGGTGGAAATGGTTTTCAGATCGTCTACTTTAAGAGTGCCGATCAGTTGTCCGGCTTCGTCAGTGACTAGGAACTTATGCCATTTGCCTTTACCAATTACATAGTCATTAGCAAACTCGCGCAAGGAGAGTTCTGCGGAAATGACAGGACTGTCGGAGGTGACAGCATCTTCGGCTTTGAGTTGGGCTAACAAGCCTTGAATGGTGGCAGATTGGGCGGAACGTCCAGCGTTTTGAAGCAGGAACCAGCCGATCAGTAGCGTCCAGAAGCTACCGCCACTGATGAAGGAATAGCCGCCGAATGCGATCGCAATCCAACCAATGATTTGACCGGCGCGACTGGCAAACACAGTCCCTTTATAGGGGTCGCCTGTAATTTTCCAGACGGCAGACTTGAGAATATTACCGCCATCTAGGGGTAAGCCGGGAATCAGGTTAAATAGGGCGAGAACCAGGTTAATGGAAGCGAGTAGGCTAACAATTGCCCCAATCGGACCGGTTAAGCCTAAGCCGATATTCAGGGCCGTTAGCAAACCAGACAGGGTAATACTGACAGCAGGTCCTGCGATCGCTACCCAAAAGGCTTCGCCTGGGGTTTTGGATTCTTTTTCTAAGCTGGCTAAACCGCCAAATAGAAACAGGGTAATGGATTGAACGTTAATCCCCTGTTTGAGGGCGACAAAGCTATGCCCCAGTTCGTGCGCTAAGACGGAGGCGAACAGCAACAAAGCTGCAAATAAGCCTAATAACCAGGGTAAGCCTGCACCTAGGGCAGGAAACTGGGCGGCTAAGGCCCCTCCATAACTGAGGGTGACTAAGCCTAGGACTAAGAACCAAGAGGGATTCACGTAAAAGGGAATCCCAAATAGGCTGCCAACGCGAATGTTGCCGTTCATAGGAATACCTCTTTTCTGAGCGTCGAAAGCAGTAAGGGGCTTTCGCTGATGTTCTTATCGTAACGAAATGTAAAAAGCTTTTTAATCTTCCAGCAGTCGTATTAACCGTCCTTTTGCGTTCGGCTTTCGGATAGAGATTGTCTCTAGGTTTTCTCTGAAATTCGCCATAATAAAATTAGCGCTTCTTATGTTTAAGTTTAGGATGAAGCCGCCAAGTTCTGTGCAGACACAACAAAACTATAAAAATGGTTGATTATGACAAAATCTTATCCCCCCACCGCCAACACCTACCGCCAAGAGGATATTCAGCAAATTCTCCAAATTGCGATCGCGCGTCAGGTTAACGATGATGAGTTCACTCGCGAACAGTTGGCGGAAATTGCGGCTGAGTTGGAAATTACACCCGAAACCCTACTTGCAGCCGAGCAAGACTGGATGACTCGCAAGGGTGAGTTAGCCCAACGCCAACAGTTTAACCTCTGCCGTCAGCGTCAGTTTCAGCGCAAGCTGAGTAAGTACGCGATCGTCAATACCTTTTTAGTCTTAATTAACATTGTCAGCGCGGGTGCGTTAACCTGGTCGCTGTATGTTCTCCTGTTTTGGGGCTTAGGCTTGGCGATGAACGCTTGGAAAGTATATCGCCCTAGCGAAGAGGAATACGAACAAGCCTTTCAAATTTGGATGCGGAAACATCAACTCAAGCAAACCGTCAGCGTAGTGTGGGATCGGCTCAATCGGGCTTGGCAGAGTTAACGCTAAGTAATTGTGCTTAAGTTCCTTGCCCTAAACAAAGGGCAGATTTTGATTAAAAGATAAGGGAAGCAACAAGAGTGCGATCGCGATCGCTAAGGCACATAGTAACTATCACTTACTCCGTAGAAAAAATCAGTCATAGTTAACCTAACGATTCAGTTAGCCCATGCAATCAAGAGCTATGTCTGAACAATTCTCGTTCTCCCAAATCACGTTAGCCGAACTTTTCAGTCAAGTTGCCTACTCCAGAAGCTTGAGAAATGCCGATCGACAAGGACTGATTGCCGCCCGCATGACCGGAATGTTGAGTGAAGATGATAATACCCTAATCGATCGGCTGCTGTATGGCGTTCGCCGAGGCTGGCTGAAAGTTGAGGGTTAAAACAAAGCCAGGTTAACTGGTAAAAATTGAGTAAACGTCAAGCATCGGAATATTCCGTATGCGCTTCTTTTTTAGGGCAAAAAGTAGCAAGCTTTGCTGAAATTTCTCTAGGGATCGCTCATAAAATACATTCCGCCTTCTTTTGCTATCGACTTCTTTCTAGAAAAGCCTTTAAATTTGAAAAGACCAGTCTTGGTGAATCCCTGGAAATGTTTAACGCAACAGAGCTTTTAATCGACAAATTCGTACAACAGCTCAAAGAAGGCTATCGCCGCACCTACGGAGGCTGGAAGCACGATTACGAAGACATCATTGGTTGGGCGGGCAACATGGCCCTAGAAAACATCGCCAATAGCGACGCCCTCTATCACAATGTTGAGCATACAATTCTCGTAACGCTAGTCGGACAAGAAGTTTTGCGAGGCCGCCATATCCGCGAAGGGGGCGTCTCTTGCGAAGACTGGTTGCACTACATCATCTCCCTACTCTGTCACGATATTGGCTACGTTAAAGGCGTTTGTCGGCAAGATTGCGATGGTCTTTACGCCACCGGGAAAGATGGGGCGATGGTTTCGTTACCCCCCGGTGCAACCGATGCTAGCTTAACCCCCTACCATGTGGATCGCGGCAAATTGTTCATAGACGAACGCTTTGGCGGTCACAAACTGATTGACGCAGAAATCATCAAGCGCAACATTGAACTGACTCGCTTTCCGGTACCCAAAGATAGCGACCATCGCGCCACTATCAATTATCCCGGCTTGGTACGCGCCGCAGATTTGATTGGCCAATTGAGCGATCCGCGCTATCTGCAAAAAATTAGCGCCCTATTTTACGAGTTTGAAGAAACAGGGGCCAATAAGACGCTTGGCTATCGCCACCCCGGAGACTTGCGGCAAAATTATTCTCGGTTTTATTGGAATGGCGTTTACCCCTATATCCAAGAAGCCTTAAGTTACTTGGGGTTAACCCAAGAGGGTAAGCAAATCATCGCGAACCTGTACGCCAATGTTTTTCGGGTAGAACACGAACAATCTTCTTCTCAGTTGGGGGCAGCTTAGTTTGGCAATCATTACCCAAAGGTTGGGGAGACTGCGATCTAGAGGATGCAGTCTCTTCTTTTAGGGGTGTAATCTAATTCTTGAAGGGAGGCGATCGCCTGTAGTGGAGAGTGAAGTCAACTTTAGCGACTTGAATCCCAAACATCGGTCAAATTAGTTAAACGATCGACAATCTGGTGAAGAGAGAATGTCTAGACCAAACAGAAGAGGAAATATTGCCTTAAACTGGGTAAAACTTGTGGCACTATTCATTTTAGCTGGTTTTGGCATTGAAGTTCTCAAGTATATAGTCTTGGGTAATTTCATTTCTGCGAGTAATCGAGTTTATCGAGCTAGAAACAGCGAGGCAAAAACTCAAGTTGCTACACTTAATCGATTTCAGGAATTTTTTTACCTAGAGAAGGATGGGTTTGCCAATACAATTGATGCTTTGGGAAATCCCATCAAGACTCAAACAGAGTATTTTAACTATTCCCTTCAGGTTGGTGAAAATGCTGTCTTCAACTATGGAATGCCCCGTACAGATATCTATGAGATGGCTTCCTGGGGATTTCTGTTTTGGAAACGCAGCACCAGCCGAACTCTCAAAAGCTACGTGGGGGGAGTGTTTGCGATCGCAGAATCAGTTTCCGAAAATGGCAAGCAACAAACGGTATCCGTGCTATGTGAATCGGCTAAACCTAACTTTTCTAAGATCGGTAAACCTCGATTAGAGAATGATCAACCCATTTGCCCAGAAGGAACCGTACAAATCGGTTATTAGAAAAAACCTAAGATGCTAAGGAATTTAAACGATGCTGGCGAAATGGGGACAAACTCACCTCATTGCATTAGGGATTGGCTGCTTAACCTTAGCAAGTCTAAGCGCGATCGCCATCCTGAATCACCAAACAATTGTAAACGTTGTGGCAGGTTGGGATATTCCCCAGGTGTCTGTTGAGGAACTTCAGCAAGATAAGTATCAAAATATTGTTTTGGTTGATGTGCGATCGCCCGAAGAATATGCTGAAAATCGCACTCCTAATAGCATCCTTGTCCTTTTAAGTGACATTCAAGCCGATTTTGGGATTAAACAAATTTACGAAGCCGCCGACGCCCGCAAACAAGCCGGTCAACCCAACCCCACAATTGTGCTTTACTCTACGTCAGGATTGCAAGCCTTTCAAGCTTACAGACGCCTAGAATCTGTAGGTATCCGTGACTACCCGATCGTTGTCCTCACGGGTGGTAGTCCAGTCGTTCCCCCCCAAACCCAATCTGGTAATTTATAGCGTTTTTTGATTGGATGAGATCCGGCACGATCCCTCTAAATCCCCGCGCTGACGCGCCGCTGCGCTAGAAAAAAGGGGGACTTTAACTCCGGTTCCCCCCTTTGGTAAGAGGGGCTAGGGGGGATCAAAACTTTGT
Organism: Desertifilum tharense IPPAS B-1220; assembly: GCF_001746915.1. Taxonomy (NCBI): domain Bacteria; kingdom Bacillati; phylum Cyanobacteriota; class Cyanophyceae; order Desertifilales; family Desertifilaceae; genus Desertifilum; species Desertifilum tharense. The sequence goes on along the minus strand of NZ_MJGC01000077.1, from coordinate 16,091 downwards.
AGAACAATACTAGAAGACTTATGTATACACGGTAGCTTAGTAAGGGGGACTTTGAAGAAAGTGTAGTTCACGAACCTGAAAAATGCTGTAGCAGTTTATCGGCGTCTGCGGCGGCGTTCCCGGCGCTCATTTTCGGCTTCCACCAAAGGCTTTAAGCGTTCCTGAATTTCTGCATGACGTTCTACCCCTTCGTAGGCGTAGCGGTTCAAGCCGCTTTGGAGAATTTGCCGTTCTAGGTTGCGGATGCGTTCTTGGGTGTCGGGGTGAGTGGATAGCCATGCGGGAGGAGAAGGGGTATCTTCGCGATCGAGGGTGAGCATGAGATTGTGCATTCCATCAGCCGCATAACCGGATGCGGCGAGAATGCGGGTTCCCAGTTCGTCCGCTTGGCGTTCCATCTCGCGAGAATAGCTAAACACCAGCAAATTAGATGCCAGTCCCCCGTAGGGTAAGTATTGGGCAATATTGCCAATTAAGCCGCCGCTGGTGGCGAGTTGGAAGCCATGAGATAAAACCGCGTGGGCGAGTTCGTGAGCGAGAAGACCTGCTAATTCGGCTTCAGAATTGGTTTTAAGAATAGCTCCGGCATTAATGAAAATTTTGCCCCCCGGTAGCGCAAAGGCATTGAGACGGTCATCTAAGATGATGTGGAACTCATAATTGAAGTCGCGCCCGGTTTGTTGAATCAGCTTTTCACCGATTTCGTTGACATAGGCGAGAATTTCTTCATCTTCCACCAAGGGTAACTCGCGGCGCAGTTGGTGGGTGATGCTATCTCCCACTGCTGACTCTCCGCGCAGTAGCAAAACGGTGGTTTCTACGGCTGACAAGGGGGCGAAAATATTCCCGGTTAAAGCATAGCCTGCTATCCCGGTGAGGACGTTGGCGATCGCATTTCCTCGCAGTTGACTTCGCAGACTCGACTGAAACCGCCTTAAGTGCGTATCGGCGATCGCAGAAAATTCTTCAGCCTGCGGATGTTCTGGATACAATAGGGCAAACTGTCGCGCGGCTAAGGAAGCATCTAACCACTCTTCGGCTTTTGCTTGCGCCTCAATTTTGGCATTGAGTAAGTCTACGCGATCCGGATAGCGCCGAGTTGCCCGTTCTAAAACTTTTAAGGCTTCTGAAGCCCGATTGTAACGGGTAAGGACTTCAGCATACTTGAGATGACCGGGAATAAACTCTGGATATTGTTCCACTAACAGTTGAAGCGGAACCATAATGCGCGTTTCTAAGTTTTGTTCTAACCCGGCTTGGACTTCTCGCCAATACACTCGTCCGGCGGGCGATAATTGGTCTACATCGACAATGGCAACGGGTCGATTTTCCAGTTCTGCGAGAATCTCTTGAGAAAAGGGTTCTTTAAGCTGACGATACAGCTTTTGGGCTTCCGCAATTTGCCCTTCGCGATATAACCGATCCGCCTCCGCAAACGCTTGGAAACGTTCGTCTTTTTCCGGATCGGCAACGGTGTCTGACGGATCTTCTAAGGGCAAATCCTCGGTTTCTGGGGATTCTTCAACAGGAGGAGACTCAACTTCAGAAGGAAGCGTCAGGGTTTCGGGAACGGGCGTAGGTTCTGCTAGAACTAGAGCAGGAAACCACAGTCCGGACAAAGGAACGCTACAAGCGATCGCCAGGAACTTCCACAGTCTCATCTTTTGGTTTTTACCCCCATCAGGACGATGCGTTTGACATCAATAAAGTGATAGCGTTTAGGGGTTGAAATGGCAACTCAGCCGGATTCCAGATTTAAAAATTTTCTGTAAACTTTGCGATCGCCCTTGTTGTTTTTAATTGAGGATAATTCCCTCTAGGCCGCTCTAGGCGGGATTTCTCAACACTCGTCCAACCTAGATTCTAAAGATTATCATGATAGTTAAAGAGCGAGAAACACTCACCCCCCCGAATGAAGCCGCAATGAACGACAAGAGGATTGCCTATATCCTGTGGCTTGGCTGCTTACTCGGAGCTTCTGGACTCCACCGCCTGTACAACCGCAAATTCTTCTCCGGCTTTCTGTGGTTGTTTACCTGGGGATTTTTTGGCATCGGTCAATTTGTTGACCTGTTTTTGATCTCAGACATGGTAGAAGACCATAATCTGAAATATCGCGCCAAGCACGGCTTATTACCCACAGGCGTTCCTCTAACCGAACCGGCGGCGATCGCAGCTCCCTACATCACTCGCGATCAACTGGCTGTTAAACTGGTGAAAGCGGCAGCGATTCGAGGTGGCAGAATCTCCGTCACTCAAGGGGTTATGGATACCGGAGCCAGCTTTAATGAAGTCGAGTCTGCCCTCAAAACCATGTACAAAGCGGGTTATGTGGGCATGGATAACCACCCCGACACCGGCGCAGTGGTTTATGTCTTCCACGAACTCTAGAAAGGCAGCCGGGAAACCGAATTCAGAGTATATTGGGAGTCATTCAAGACCTTTTTGATGAAGTTGTAAACAAACCCGTGCAACTGCCTCACTTTCCCGAATGCAACCACAGCCTCATTAAAGCGCTGTTTCATCATAGCGATGGGGAACTCGTGACGCTTTTTCAGCGTCATCCAGAGTGCGGTCGGTATTTCACGGCAATTTTTTGCCGCTATTATCCGATTGTCTATACGCTAATCTCCCATAGTGCAAGAGACGATCGCGGTACGCTGTCGCGAACCCCCGTCCAAGCAGATTATCTGTTTGCGCTCACCTGGCGTCATATTTACCACGAGCTAGGGGGGTTAGACTTACGATTTGCCAAGCCTGCTGCCACCGCAGGATCGCCCCAAAGCCAGCAGACGGCAGAGGTATCAGAGGGCAATCTCACCTTACAGAACTGGTTAATTGATATGACCGCTTACTGTATTAATCATGCGGAGTTGCCCCCGGTTGAATCGATTTACTACGTTTTACAAGATGCATCGCCGCCGTTGTGGTGCTACCTTGAACAAGCGCTAGAGCAGTTGCCCCCAGAAATTCGCCTGATGATTTTGATGTCACAAACCTTCCACTGGAGCGAAACGCGGATTTCAGCTTATTTACAAGCCGAGGGTGAAACGCTTTCTCCCGCCGCCGTTAAACAGCGCCTCCAAGAAGGGTTCCAACTCTTGGAAAATGCCTTACCCGCAGATATTCAAGAGATTTATTTGGGAAAAGATAGCGCCCAGACTGCTAACGGGACTGCAACTCATTCCACCCCCGCGATCGGTCGTTGATAGCTCTGACACTTTCTTAGCAGAAAGTGCATCCTCCCAGAAGAATTCGCCTGCAATTGCCATGAATGCTTACTCTTTTTTACCCCAGCCTCCTAAACTTGTTGCCAACCAGAAAAAGAAAGTTTGTCTAGTCGCGCTTTTGTTCCTCCTGGTTCCTTTTAACTTATATTTGCCGCTAGGACTGCCAACACGAGCAGCGGCGCAAACGCTGGATCGTCAATTTAATGGTACTGGCCCCAATGTGGATCTGCGCCAAGAAGCCGATTTGCTCTTGCGTCTGGGTTCGCAGCAAGAACGCAGCGGTGCGTTAGATAAGGCGATTGAATCTTGGTCGAGTGCTTTGAATCTTTATCAACGCATCGGTGACTTAGATTCGATGGGGATTGCCTACGGTTATATGGGATTGGCGTATGCCAATTTGGGACGTTTTAGAGAGGCTGAGGACGCGCTGCGGCGACGTTTGGGCATTGCCCGCACGAACCGAGATTTTCAGGGTCAAGTGTTTGCTTTGAATAATGTGGGAACGATGCTGTTGCAGCGGGGAAGCATCCAGGCGGCGCAAGAATCGTTTCAAGAAGCGCTTGATATTGCTAGAGGGATTAATCACACTGCCGGACAAGGGCTATCGTTAAGTAATTTAGGATTAGCGGCGGCGGCCGTGCAAGATTTCAATCAGGCGATTAAACGCTATGAAGAGGCGCTGTCTTTTCGGCGGCGAGGTGGCGATGCGCTGGGTGAAATTAATACGCTGAATAATCTTGGCGATGCCTATTGGGGCAATCGCAATTATGATGAAACCATTGGGGCCTATGGTGCGGCGCTACGCTTGGCAGATCAAGCCCGCGATCGCGCTGGTTTGCAACGGGCAATTGATGGGTTGGTGGTTGCCCATCGCTCGGTCGGACGGTTTGAACGGGCGTTAGACTTGTTGGATCGGCGTTTGGCGATCGCACAAGAACAAGGCGATCGCGCTTCGGAGTTAGTCGCCGTCCGTTCCCTAGCTCAACTCTACCAACAAGCCCGCAATTTAAGAGCCTCTCGCAGTTTTTACGAAAGAGCAATTCTCTTAGCCCGGACTTTGGGCGATAAACAAGCGGAAGCCCTGTTAGTCAATCAATTGATTAATCTCAATTAGAATAAGTGGCGACTGGGGATTCCAGCATTTGCCAGACTTGTTGTAACAAGGGTTCGAGGTTGGTACGGGCGACGGCGGAGATGATGAATACAGGGGCCTGGGTGAGTTGTCGCAGTTGAGTGGCGATCGCTTCCAGGTCTATACTCTCATCAACGGCATCTACCTTATTAAAGGCGAGGATTTGCGGCCGTTGGGCTAAATCGGGATTGTACAGGCGCAATTCTTCGTGAATCGTGTGAAAATCAGCGATTGGATCTTCGCTAGTCGCATCAATTAAGTGGAGTAACAGGCGAGTCCGTTCGATATGTCTGAGGAAATCGTGGCCTAAACCCGCCCCTAAATGCGCCCCTTCAATTAAACCGGGGATATCGGCGAATACGGTACCGTCTCCGGTGGGTTTGCGAACAACGCCCAAATTGGGGATGAGGGTGGTAAAGGGATAGTCGGCGATTTTGGGTTTGGCGGCGGAAAGCACGGAAATTAGGGTCGATTTCCCGGCGTTGGGTAAGCCGATGATGCCCACTTCTGCGAGTAATTTCAGTTCTAAACGCAGCAAGCGTTCTTCCCCTGGGAGTCCTTCTAGGGCATAATCGGGGGCGCGGTTGCGGTTGCTGAGGAAGTGTTGGTTTCCTAAACCGCCTTTCCCGCCTGCGGCGACGGTGAGGGTTTGTTGATGTTCGACTAAATCGCCTAAAAATTCTTCGGTTTCGGCATCGTATACCACGGTACCGCAGGGAACTTCTAAAATGCGATCGCCCCCATTTGCTCCGGTGCGATTATTCGGGCCGCCCCGCTGTCCGTTTTCGGCTTGGAAGCGATGATTATACTTAAAGTCAAGCAGGGTTTGCAGGTTGGTGGTGGCGACTAAGATGACAGAACCGCCTTTTCCACCATTCCCCCCCGAAGGACCTCCCGCCGGAACGTATTTTTCCCGACGAAAGGCGACGATACCATCGCCTCCTTTTCCGGCTTGGACTTGAATTTCAACTTGATCGATAAACTGCATACTTTAGTGCTGAGTGGGTTTCTGAGTGCTGAGTGTAAAGTGCTGAGTGCTGAGTGGGAAGGAGGGTGGGGGGATGGGGAGGTGGGGAGATGGGGGGAAAGAGTGCGGAGTGGGAAGACAGTGTTGAGAGGGAAAGAGTAGGGGGAAGTGGGGATTATCGGGCCATGTTGAGGAGTTTGGCTTGTTGAATCCATCGGGCGATTTCGTCGATGGGGGGACATAAGTCGCGGCGTTGAATCATGGCGACGTGGAGGCGGAGGACTTGTTGGTGTAGGGTGTGGATGGGCATTTGGGCGAGTTGGGCGGCGGAGATGATGCCAGAATGCAGTAGCAAGCCGCAGTATTGACAGCCGACGCTGGGGATGCGGGCTAAGTCGGCGAGGGCTAGCCATTTGTTGACGTGGTGAATGTGCATTTGCAGGCGTCTGGCGAGTTCTTGCTTTTTGTCGAGGGTGCTGACGGCTGCTAAGAGGTCTTCGGTGGTGTTAATGCCGCATTTTTGCAGTCTAATCTGATTGCGATCGCTTAAACCGGGTAATTCTCGAATTGGCCAATAGCAAGGTTGCAAATTGGGCTGAGATTTAGCATGGGGAGGATTCATAAAAACGAGATTAAAAATAATGTTGGATCTATAACTTTAGTCTAACGGAGGAGCGAAGTCTTGCAGAGGTCGGCCTTATTATGAGAATAATCTGTTAGCTTGCGGTTGCGCCCAGAGGAGAAGAATGGAAACCCACGATTTCACTGCCCTTGCTGCTACTTTACGCGATCGCCGCCGCAAGTTAGCCGAAAAGGTAGATTTTCCCGTGCTACTCTGGTCGGGTCGCAGTATTCCCCGCAATTTTCCCCACAATACGTTTCCCTTTCGGGCAAGCAGCCATTTTCTCTATTTTGCCGGACTTCCCCTGGAAAAAGCTGCGATTCGCTTGGAAGGGGGAAAGATGGAGTTGTTTATCAACGATCCGCCGCCCGGTAATACATTATGGCATGGCGAGACGCCCGATCGCGATCGCCTTGCCGAACAGATTGGGGCGGATGCGGCCTATCCGCGATCGGAGTTGCTCAATCGCGCCCCCGGATCGGCTACGATTGGGCTTCAGGATGCCACCACTTGTTTAATGCAGGCGCAAATGCTCAATCGTCCGGTGGCTCCCTCGGATGCGCCGATGGGGATCGATCTAGAATTAGTGAGGGCGATCGCAGCTTTGCGTTTAGCCCACGATGCAGGCGCATTAGCCGAGTTACGCCAAGCCGCACAAGTCAGCGTTGCAGCGCATCAAGCCGGGATGCAAGCCACCCCCCAGGCGAAGCGAGAAGCAGAGGTTCGCGCCGCCATTGAAGGGGTATTTATCGCCCATAATATGCAACCCGCCTATGGCAGTATTGTGACGGTGCATGGCGAGGTTTTGCACAATCAAGCGTATCACCATCCCTTGCAGGCAGGCGACTTACTGTTAGCCGATGCGGGTGCAGAAACCCCGAACGGTTGGGCATCTGATATTACCCGAACTTGGCCGGTTTCCGGTCGATTTTCCCCCACGCAACGGGATATTTACGAAGTGGTTTTAGCCGCCCACGATGCTTGTATTGCCCAGATGCAACCGGGGGTAGAATATCAAGAGATTCACCTTTTAGCTGCCCAAATTATTGCCGAAGGTTTAGTCAATTTAGGCATCCTGAGAGGCAAACCGGAAGATTTAGTAGAAATGGATGCTCACGCCCTATTTTTCCCCCACGGTATCGGGCATTTGTTAGGTTTAGATGTCCATGATATGGAAGATTTAGGCGATTTAGCCGGATATGCAGAAGGGCGAGAAAGAAGTCCCCGTTTTGGCTTAGGTTATCTGCGTTTAAATCGTCCCCTCCAAGCCGGGATGTTAGTCACCATTGAACCGGGTTTTTATCAAGTTCCAGCCATTTTGAATAACCCTGAGTTTCGCGACAAGTATCAAACAGTAGTGAATTGGGAACGCCTTGCCCAATTTGCCGATGTGCGCGGAATTCGCATAGAAGATGACGTTTTGGTGACAGATACGGGAACGGAAGTGTTAACCGCCGCGTTACCCACAGCTTATCAGGAGATTGAGGCGTTGGTGAGCCAAGCATTGGGTTAGCGGCTAACCGCTTTCCTGTCAGGGCGAGGAAGTCAAGCAGTGTCACACCCCCAGTTGTGGCATAATACTGACTAGCGTTTTAAACTGATCGCTATGGTTTTGCAACCGGGCTATAAACTTTTCGGCGATCGCTATACAATTCTCAAAAAGCTCGGAGACGGTGGGTTTGGGATTACCTACTTGGCAAAAAAGAGCGATAACACGCCCATCGTCATCAAAACGCTCAAGGACGATCTGTTACAACACCGAGATTTTAAGCAATTTCAGGATAAGTTTCGCGATGAAGCCCTAGCTTTAGCCCTGTGCAAGCATCCTCATATCGTGCAAATCGATAACTTTTTCCAAGAAAATTACCTTCCCTATCTAGCAATGGAATACGTTCCAGGGGAGGATTTAGATAAACGAGTGAGTTGTCGCGGGATTTTACCCGAAGGCGAAGCGTTAAACTATATTCAGCAGATTGGAAAAGCATTAAGCTTTATTCATGCCGAAAAGGGATTGCTGCATCGAGATGTCAAGCCCTGCAATATCATTTTACGCCATAACACCCAAGAGGCAGTATTAATTGATTTTGGGTTGGCACGCGGGTTTATCCCCAATGTCACCCAACAGATGACTCCCTTTTATACCCCCTGCTTTGCGCCCCCCGAACAAATTCAACCTAACGGGCAATATGGAGAGTATACCGATGTTTATGCGTTGGCAGCAACCCTATATTTTCTCCTCACCAATACCCTACCCACACCGGCACCTTGGAGAGCATTAAATGGGCGTTTGCAGCCTCCGGGACAAATTAATCCTCAAATCAGTAAAGCGGTACAGCAAGCCATTTATCAAGGAATGGAATTAGAACCTTGCAAGCGCCCTCCTTCTATTGATGACTGGTTATCGCTATTGCCTAAAGTTCAATCGGTTTCTACGATAGAAAATCAACTTGTCCTATCCTTTTCGGTTACGCCAAATCTAGCTTCAGAAAAAAGAATTAACTATCGCAAGCTACAAGGGTTATTAAAAGCACAGAAATGGAAAGAAGCAGATGTTGAAACCGCCAGATGTTTGTTAGCCCTTACCGCCAGAGAACAAATGGGTTGGCTTGATATCAGAGATATTCAAAATCTTCCATGTGCCGATCTGCGTACAATCGATCGACTTTGGGTAAAGTATAGTCAAGGACGCTTTGGCTTTTCCATCCAAGCTCAAATGTATCGCAGCTTAGGAGGAACCCAGGAATATAACCCTGAAACTTGGGAAAAGTATGGCAAACAAGTGGGTTGGCGCAAGCGCAAGCATTTATGGCGCAAGCAAAATGATTGGTTATCGTATTTTGACTTAACTTTTACTTCCTCTGCACCCCCAGGACATTTACCCAAAGCCTGCGATGTTTTAGATTGGGGTTCGTGGCTAGGATGGCAAGCCGCGTTATGTTTATTTGAACGAGTTGAGGCGTGTCAGTGTCATTTATACAGCAAGCCTAAATAAGTTATGACTATCCCTTTATTTCCAATCTTTCTTCATCAGAACAAGGGAATTAACAAAGAGATTAGCTCAAAGGATGGGGAAGTTTAAAGGGAGTGTGTTAGGTTGAATTCAAGATCCAACTTTCAACCAGCGATCTATGCCATAATACCAAAATTTTTTCCATGAAGGAACCCAACGATGAACTACCGCGAAAGAATCACGATAGAACCGGGTAAACGTAGCGGCAAACCTTGCATTCGCGGAATGCGGATCGCAGTCTATGACGTACTTTCCTATCTTGCTTCTGGCATGACCTATCAAGAGATTCTTGACGATTTTCCTTATCTCACTCAAGAAGATATTCTGGCTTGCCTAAGCTATGCCGCCGATCGAGAACGTCAGACTTTATGGGTTCAGGTATGAAGCTGTTATTTGATCGCAACTTATCGCCCCGTCTGGTTAATCGGTTAGCTGACCTATTCCCCGAATCAACTCATGTTTATTTACTGGAGATGGATCGGGCAGACGTCAGCTAGGATACTGTGCCATAATACTAGGTAGCGTTTTAGACCGATCGCAATGGTTTTACAACCCGGAAACAAACTCTTTGGTAATCGCTACACAATTATTAGAAAATTAGGCGAAGGCGGGTTTGGGATTACTTACGAAGCCAAAAAGAGTGACGGAAGCTCTGTTGTCATCAAAACCCTGAAAGATGAGTTATTATATCATCCTAATTTTAAGCAATTTCAGGATAAGTTTCAGGGTGAAGCCCTCGCTTTAGCGGTTTGCAAGCATCCTCATATCGTTCAAGTGGATAACTTTTTCCAAGAGGGAAACTTACCTTATCTGGCGATGGAGTATGTGATCGGGGAAGACTTGCAGGGGCGAGTCCAACGCAAGGGGATTTTACCAGAAACAGAGGCAATAAGCTATATTCAGCAAATTGGTGAGGCTCTCAGCTTTATCCATACAGAGAAAGGTTTGCTGCATCGGGATGTGAAGCCTAACAATATTGTATTGCGTCGGAGTAATCGGGAAGCTGTATTAATTGATTTTGGGTTAGCCAGAGGCTTTATCCCAGATATGACTCAGCAGATGACACCGCTTCACACTCCCGCTTTTGCACCGCCTGAGCAAATGATGCCAAATGGCAGATATGGCGATTATACGGATGTCTATGCTTTGGCTGCAACGTTGTATTTTTTATTAACGAATACTTTACCCACGGCTGCACCCTGGAGAGCTTTAAACCATCCGTTAAAACCACCGAGACAAATTAATCCTAAAATTAGCGCTCCAGTTCATCAAGCTATTCTTGAGGGACTGGCGATGGAAGTCCACAAACGTCCTCAGTCTGTTCGAGAATGGTTAAAGTTAATTCCCTCAGCTAAAAAAACTGTTGCAGTTCTTGCTACGGATGATTTGAGCAGCGCGAAAGGGGTAGACTATTCCCGGCTGCGAGATTTGCTGAAGGTTGGCAAGTGGCAGGATGCGGATACGGAAACAGCCGCAAGAATGCTGGAAGCGGCGGGAAGAGAAGAGGAAGACTGGCTATGGCACGAACATATTGATAATTTTCCTTGCAAAGACCTCCGCACGATTGACCAACTTTGGGTAAAATATAGCGAAGGTCGCTTTGGATTCTCTGTGCAAGCGAAGATTTATCGCAGTTTGGGAGAAACCCGAAGCTACGATGAAAAAATCTGGAACGCGTATGCGGATCGCGTCGGTTGGCGCAAGCAAGGACACTGGGTAAACTACTCAAACCTAATTTTTAATACCACAGCACCCTTGGGACACCTCCCACGGGGTGCGTATCGTTGTGGGTGGTTCGGTTGGTTTTGGCGGGTTATGGTTGCTGGCGAGGCTCTGTTCTCTCGCATCAGGACTTGTAAAGTGTAACATTAGGGAATAGCAATGGAAGACGATTTGAGCAGCGCTAGAGGGATAGACTACTCCATGCTGCGAGATTTCCTGAAGGCTGGGAAGTGGAAGGAGGCTGATGAGGAAACAATCGCAAGAATGCTGGAAGCGGCGGGAAGAGAAGAAAAACGCGTTTTAGAAGAAAGGTCTATTAATGAATTTCCTTGCGAAGACCTCCGCACGATTGATCGACTTTGGGTAAAATACAGCGAAGGTCACTTTGGATTCTCTGTGCAAGCGGAAATTTATTGCAGTTTAGGAGGAACCCAAAGCTGCGATGAACAAATCGATGAAAAAATCTGGGAAGCATTTGCAGATCGTGTAGGCTGGCGTAAGCAAGGAAGCTGGTTGCTCTACCCCGACCCTAACCTTACTTTTAATACCTCAGCACCGTCGGGCCACCTTCCACGGAGTTATGTAGCGATCATTTTCTCTTCTCTTGTGTCGAGACTTTTAACGTGTAACATCGTAAGACTTTAAAGCCTTGCGGGTGTCTTAAGTGCTGTAGTGTACTTGGTGCATAATACTGTGCTGAGTCAAAAACTAATTAGGTATTGAATATTCCCTATCTTCTTCTAATCAGTTTAGAAGAGGATAGCGAGGTTTGGGCTGAGAATTGCGTTAGGGAAGCTATCCGTAGGAATCGCACTCCCTCTAGACTTTAGTTATGGCACTGAATCAGAAGAATCAGCCAATTGATAACCCGTCGCTGGAATCTTATTTAAATCTTCAGTATCCAGTGACGCTTTACCCAGATGCTGAGGGAGGGTATGTTGCTCAGATTAAAGATTTACCAGGGTGTTTGTCTCAGGGAGAAACCCTAGAGGAAGCAGTCTCTAATATCAATGAGGCGCGGGAGTTATGGATTGAAACTGCCTATGAAGCTGGAGATACGATTCCTTTGCCTAGCCATGAGGATAGCACCAATACTAGCCTACTCCTACAACTGCCTAAATCTTTGCACCGTCGTTTAGTGGAAGCCGCCGGGAAAGAAAACGCAAGCATTAATCAATATATTGTGTCCCTGTTGAGTCAAAGCGGGTTAGGTTGAGAATTGCGTTAGCGAAGCTATTCGTAGGAATCGCACCAGATAAGATCTAAGAAACCGGGTTTCTGGCAAATCACTCAAGCAGAACCTTTTTTTCGTTGAGAAACCCGGTTTCTAGCACTGGTGCAGTTAAGTCCTCTACTTGCATCTAAGCTTCGCTTTCGGCAAAATTGACACGCTCGTAAATGTCTGACAAGCTGAGTTGAACCTCTACAGAATTCAACGCTAAAACTTGCGATTCCGATTCATATTCGGTTAATATCCATTGCCCCTCATGGGTTCTCTGGTGCTGGATTACATGATATTTTGTTTGGTCAATTGCAATATATTCTTGAAAGTCAGGAATGGAGCGATAGTAAATAAATTTATCTCCCAGATCGTAGTTTTTAGTCGATTGGGATAAAACTTCTATAATCAACTGAGGATTTGTCACCGTTGTCGTGCTGGTTCCCGTGTAAATCGGTTCTCCTTGAATAACCATCACATCAGGATAGGTGTACTGACGATAACGCGGTATCCACAGACGGACATCCCCGATGTAAACATCGTAATTTTGCCCCTTCAATGCAAATTTTAAGTAAGCCGCAACATTCAGAGCAATTTTATTGTGATTCGTTGTCCCCCCAGTCATTGGTACAATTTCCCCATCTCGATATTCGCTTTTAAAGTCTGCCTGTTCTTCCCAGGCTAAATATTCTTCTGGCGTATAGTGGCGCGCTTGAACGGGCATAAACTTCACAACAGCTAGGATTGCAATCGATCGTAGCTTAGGAAAGAACTGTCTTGTTCAAACGATGCCATCCTAGAGAAACTGGCGTTGCTGTACAAGTGGTGATGAGTTCTCAACCCCAATCGGAATCCTCAGAACTTCCCCTAATCTCTGCTAACGGTGTAGACTATCGCTATCTGCAAGACTTGCTGAAGGCTGGAGAATGGCTAGAAGCAGATATGGAAACCGCAAGGCGAATGCTAGAAGCGGCCCGAAAAGAAGCAGAAGCTTGGTTAGAAATTGCAGATATTGATAACTTTCCTGGCGAAGACCTCCACATCCTTGACCAACTGTGGCTAAACTACAGCAAAGGTCGCTTTGGCTTTTCGGTACAAGCGCAGATATACCGCAGTTTGGGGGGAACCCGAAACTATGACGAGAAAATCTGGGAGGCTTTTGGCGATCGCACGGGTTGGTGCCAGCATACCGCCTGGTTATACTATTCTGACCTAACCTTTAATCTTTCAGCCCCCCCAGGTCATCTCCCGGCCCTCGGTTGGCATCCGTTTATGGGCTATGGTGGGGAGATAGGCTGGTGGGCTGCGCTGTTCTCGCGTCCAGAGTTATCCGCAACTTAAGACATCTTGCGCGATCGCGATCGCTCCCCACAATGGGGCCTCATCCCCCAACGCCGCCGGGATAATCTCAAAATACACTTCCGGTAGCGCCGTTTGACGCGCCGCCCGTTTCACCGCCTGCCAAAATAACGACCCGGATTTTGTCACCCCACCCCCCAAAATAAACCGATAGGGGTTCATAATATTCGCCACATTACCAATCCCCACCCCTAACGCTTCCCCAGCTTTCTCTAGGATCTCCCGTGCAAAGTAGTCTCCAGAGGCGGCTGCTTGAGCGATGGACTGGGCTGTAATCGCGTTGAGGTCATTTTTCACCAAATCCCGCAACCCCTGACCCCGCTGGGGATTCATCTGCAATAACTCCCTTGCCTGCTGTGCCATATAGGGGCCAGATGCCAACCGTTCTACACAACCCTGCTTGCCACACAAACATTCTGGCCCCGCAGGGTCTACCACCGTATGACCAATTTCCCCCGCCATGCCATCCGCCCCCCGCCACGGCTTGCCATTAATAATCCAACCGCCCCCGACTCCGGTACTGACGGTAATGTAAAACAGACTATCGCACCCTTGACCCGCACCAAAGCAATATTCCCCCAGGGCGGCGACATTGGCATCATTATCAACTCGGACGGGTACTTGATATTCGTTCTCCAGCAGTTGCTGAAGCGGCGTATTTTCCCACCCCGGTACGTGATGCGAGAGGCGTACCGTTCCCGTTTGGGCATCGACTGGGCCGCCAAAACTGACTCCAATTGCGGCGATTTTTTGCCCCTGAACCACCTTAGATGCGATCGCCCTCATAATTTGCAAATCCACGCTAGCCCCCGCCCCAGGCGGCGACAGCACCCGCTTTGTCTGCTGCCACCGGCGTTCCCCAACTTTCAGCGTCGCCGCCGCCAGTTTCGTCCCGCCAAAATCCAACGCCAAAATTACTGAATCTGTACTCACGAGTCCCATGTGGAGTTTTGAGATGATTCTAACTGGAGTTGGGGGGATGGGGGGATGGGGAGGTGGGGGGATGGAGGTTATTTTATAACCCATTTAGCAGAGTTGTGAATTAAACTGACGAGCATCCCCAAGATAGAGTTGTATTTGGAATAGAGTTGGCGTCCTGTTTCCACTTCCAGATAGTGACACTTAACTGCAAATTCTATCCAGGTTTGTGTCTCGGCTGCTTCTGCTTCCGCATCGCTGAGTTTGGCAATAAAAGCAGCCTGATAGCGACGTTTGCGCCAAGCTTCAGCTAAGTTACCACAGATCGAACGAGAGGAACGACGAATTTGATCGGTTAGCGAATATCTCTCTTCAATCGGAAATTTTTGGGATAATTCAAAAATCTCCATAGCAGCATCAAAAGCCATCTGATAAACTTCCAAATTTCGATGGCTCTTAATCCCCTCTCTAGTCTCTCTACCTCTATCCTCCCTACTCATTATTCTCTCTACTCATTTCCTAACTCCTATAATCCTCCCATCCCCCCACCTCCCCATCCCCCCACCTCCCCATCCCCCCATCTCCCCATCCCCCCATCTCCCCATCCCCCCACCCTCCCATCCTCTTCTTCCCCCAGATGGTAGATGTATGCTCAAGTGAAGCATGATACTTGTTTGAGCAATTCAATCGAGGGATGAAACGGTGGGCGCATTAATTCGGCTGGGTTTGGCGCTGTTGATGGTGTTATTTGGGTTGATTGGGTATTGTACGAATACCGTCGAAAATCCAATTACTGGGGAAGTGCAGCGGGTGCAGCTTTCCCCGGAACAGGAAATTGAGTTAGGATTGCAAGCGCGATCGCAAATGGCGCAAGAATTCGGCGGACTTTACCCCGATGAACAATTGCAGCAATATTTAGATAATGTGGGTCAGCGGGTGGTTCAACAGTCTATTGCCTCTCAGTCGCCCTACCCGTTTGAGTTTCACCTGTTGCGCGATCCGGAAACCATTAACGCCTTTGCCCTTCCGGGGGGTCAAATTTTCATTACGGCGGGTTTGATGCGTCAGTTACGCTCAGAGGCGCAACTAGCAGGTATTTTAGGCCATGAAGTGGGTCATGTGGTCGCTCGGCATGGGGCGCAACATTTGGCTAAACGCCAGTTGGGGGCAGCTTTAGTCAATGCGGTGGGTATTGCAGCCAGCGATACTCCCGAAGGCGGGCGACGGGCGGCGGTTATTGCTCAAGCGGTAAATCAAATGATTCAATTGCGGTACGGAAGGGATGATGAGTTAGAGAGCGATCGCTTAGGCTTTCGGTTTATGACGGAAGCACAGTACAATCCTCAAGGGAAGGTAGAGTTGATGGAAATTCTGGGATCTGCTCGTCAAGGAAACGAACCCCCTGAATTCTTTAGCACTCACCCTAATCCTGGCAACCGCATTCAACGCCTAGAAGCATTAATTCAGGAAAACTATCCCAATGGCGTTCCCCCCCAGTTGGAAGAAGGGCGAGACACTTTTCGCCAAGTTCAGCCCCGCTTGCCTTAGTGCTTCCCTGAGTGCTGAGTGTAAAGTGCTGAGTGCTGAGTGGGGAAAAGAGTTCCGAGTTCCGAGTTCCGAGTGGGAAGGGAGTGCTGAGTGTAAAGTGCTGTTGCTTTAGCTTCCGCGTAGCGGTGTGCTGAGTGGGGAAGAGGGTGGGGGGATGGGGAGGGGGGGAGGTGGGGGGAAGAGAGTGCTGAGTTGATAGTTATCAAGTTTTTCTATCTCTTCTTCCCCAACTCCTAACTCCCAACTCCTAACTCCCTTCTTCCCCAACTCCTAACTCCCAACTCCTAACTCCCTTCTTCCCCAACCCCTAACTCCCAACTCCTAACTCCCTTCTTCCCCAACTCCTAACTCCCAACTCCTAACT